>JAIPFS010000030.1 GCA_021736545.1 Spirochaetia bacterium
CCCTTCTGCTTGCGGCTAAGCATAACAAATCTCCCGAAGTTATTACCATGCTGACAGACTTAGGTGCTGATATAAAAGTGCGAAATAAAAAAGGTGAGAACCCGCTATTTCCTGCCTTTACTAATCCTAATTCATCAATTGTTGAAACGCTCATAGAGCTTGGTGCTGATGCTGATGCTCGAGATATCAACGGCAGGACTGCACTGATGTTCGCTTCGGAAAATATTGATAATCCTCAGCTTCTCAAGGCATTAATATCCGCAGGTTCTCCTGTTCAAGCCAGGGATAAGCATGACTACTCAGCCTTGATGTACGCTATTGAAAGCAATAGTAAAGAAATTGCCTCTCTGCTCATTGATGCTGGGGCAGATGTGAATGCTCTTGACTCGTCTCATGAATCTTCTTTACATCGGGCAATAAAACTGAACAGGGAAGCTGATATTATTGATTTGCTGATTGATTACGGAGCAGATGTGAATTTAAGGGGTGCTCAGGATTTAACTCCCTTAATGTATGCTGCAAAATACAGCGATAATCCCAAACTGATTACCCTGCTTGTTGAAGCAGGTGCCCAGGGCAATGCCGTTGAAGCAAATGGGAAAACTGCCTTTGACTATGCCCGAAAAAATGATGCGCTCATTTATACTAAGGAGTACTGGCTCTTGAATGATTTGCGCTACGGAAAATAACGAATTCCATTTTCTTTCTTATTCTTCTTGAGCCGTCCCCGACTGGACGGCTCTTTTTTTAATGAAAATTTACGAACCTATTCTGCTGTGTGCAGGGCCATATCTCCCGGC
The DNA here is from genome assembly GCA_021736545.1 of Spirochaetia bacterium. Next base: position 801 of record JAIPFS010000030.1, read on the forward strand.
CGAATCCATCCTTTAGCACGCATAATTTCGCTGGTAAGCAATGCAATGATTGCGGGTAAAGCAAAATGCAGTATGACCACTTTCCAGAGGGAATCAATTCCCATGACTTCGATAGAAGCAAACTGGCCAACCAATCCGCTGGTTCCCATTCCAGCTCCAATACGGTTATTTTCCATTTTTAACCAGACCGTTGAAACTGGTCCAAGTATTGCTGAAGCAGTAATTGCAGGAATCCAGATTCTCCAGTTTTTTATTATATTCGGAATCTGAATCATTGATGTACCGAGACCCTGACTGATAAGTCCGCCGAAACGGTTTTCTCTGAAGCTTGCACAGGCAAAACCAATCATCTGGGCAGCACAGCCCACCGTGGCGGCACCAGCTGCAAGTCCGTTGAGACCAAGGGAAATGGCTATTGCGGCACTGCTTATGGGGAGTGTGAGAATCATTCCCATAAAAACAGCAATAAGTATACCCATTGGAAAAGGATAGAGGGTTGTCAGATAGTTGATGAAAGCTCCGATAGCAGCCATCATAGCTGCTACCGCAGGGGCCAGGAGGATTCCGGTTATGCCTCCAATGATTATGGTACCGGCAGGAACAAGGATGATATCAATTTTGGTTTTTCCTTGAATAAGTTTTGAGAACTCGGTCCCAATGAGAGCAGCTAAAAGTGCTCCGACAGGCTCTCCGATAGCTAATGCAGCGGAAGCGCCGCCGTCAGCCATCACCATAGTCCCTGCTCCCAGTGCACCGGTAATTACGGAAGCAAATACACCTAAAGGTGAAGCATGCACAGAATAGGCAACGCCTGCTCCGATGGCAGGACCCATCATATATTGTGCAAACTGCCCGAAATCCGCTAACAGATCCCAATTTGTATAAATTCCGACTTGCTTGAGTATGAGTCCGATTATCAGGGAACTGAAAAGCCCCTGCGCCATGCCATTCAGGACTCGTATGCTATAGTCTTTAAATGCCGCTCCGCGTCCGCCCATGCCCTTTTTCTCCTGTACGTTTACTGCAATTCCTGTCTTTAAATTTCATTTTCAGTCTTAGAACTTTTTTTCCCGTTTTTACTGTTTTCAACTGATTCACATTCCAGCTTAATCACAATTCATTTTCAGGGCTCAAGCACCCTGTAGAGAAAAAACACTATAGTTTGTATTCAGCTTCAGGAAACCTGAGGGTAGCAAAATAATCATCCATAGTTTCTGCCCTTCGGATGAGTTGAATAGAGCCGTCAGTCTTCAAGAGCAGTTCAGCTGATCTCAGTTTTCCGTTATAGTTGAATCCCATAGAATAGCCATGGGCTCCGGCGTCATAAATAGCTAACAGATCACCCTCTGCAACTTCAGGAAGTTTTCTATCTATGGCGAATTTGTCATTGTTTTCGCAGAGCGATCCGGTGACATCGTAGGTATGATCCAGAGGAGCCTCCTCCTTTCCTAATACGCTTATATGGTGATAAGCTCCATAAAGGGCGGGACGCATCAGGTTTGCCATTGATGAATCCAAACCAACGTAATCTTTATACTTTTTTGCCACGTGTCTGACCCTGCTGACTAAGTAACCGTAGGGCCCGGTTATCATACGACCGCATTCAAATACAATTTTCAAGGGATCCAGACCTGCGGGAACAATGAGTTCATCGTAAATTTCCTTCATTCCCTTGGATACGGCATAGAGATCTACTGGTTCATCTTCCAGTTTATAGGGGATGCCGATGCCGCCGCCCATATTGATAAAATCCAAGGTAATATCCAGTTCATTTTTGAGGCGAACTGCCAATTCAAAAAGCATCCTTGCAGTTTCTACAAAATACGTTCCATCAAGCTCATTGGAGGCCACCATGGTATGCAGGCCGAAGCGTTTCACCCCTTTCTCCTTCATTATTCTGTAGCCTTCCATGATTTGCTCAGATGTAAGCCCATATTTTGCTTCTGTAGGTTCGCCGATGATAACATTACCCGTTCTAGCTTTACCGGGATTATATCTAAAACAGATCAGTTCAGGGATACCGGAACTCTGCTCAAGAGTTTTGATATGGCCGATATCATCGAGGTTGATAATTGCCCCCAAGTTTTCAGCCTTGATGAACTCCTCCTCCGGGGTATCGTTTGAGGTGAACATAATCTCTTCACCCGACAGACCAATGGCATCAGAAAGTACCAGTTCCGGTTCAGAACTGCAGTCAGCACCAAAGCCCTCTTCCTTGAGGATGTTCATGATAACAGGATTGGGACAGGCTTTCACAGCAAAGTAGTTCTTGAATTCATGAATCCAGGAGAAAGCATCATTCATGGTCCTGGCTTTATCCCTAATTGCCGCTTCATCATAGATATGAAACGGAGTTCTGTAAGATTCCGCAATTTGCTCTATTTTTTCCTTTGTAAAGGGAAGACTCTTTTTACTCATTTTTTTAACCTTTTTTTCAGTATTTATACTATCTTCTTGTATTACAGATTCAATTGTTTTTTAATACTTTCAACCGCGGCTTGAACATCTTCACGGTGCCCGAAGGCGCTGAGCCTGAAGAAGCCTTCTCCGGCGGGTCCGAAACCGACCCCTGGTGTACCGATAACCCATGCTTCGTGGAGGAGTTTATCAAAAAATTCCCATGAAGTAAGTCCTCCAGGCGCTTTCAGCCAAAGATACGGAGCATTATCGCCTCCATATACTTTAAGACCAATACTCTGCAGTCCTTCACGGATAATCCGGGCATTCTCCATGTAATACTCGATCAGCTGCCTGCTCTCTTTTAATCCCTCTTCAGAGAGAACTGCCATTCCGCCTCGCTGCACAATGTTTGAGGCGCCGTTAAAGAATGTTGTCTGCCGGCGGAACCACATGGTGTTGATTTCTCCGGGTTTACTATCCTCAACTACAAGGTCCTTGGGAACAATCGACCAGCCGAGCCGTACTCCGGTAAAGCCGGCAAATTTTGAAAAACTATTGATTTCAATTGCACATTCCTTCGCGCCGTCAATTTCGTATATTGATTTGGGAAGACTCAAATCTGCAATATATTCTGAGTAGGAAGCATCAAAAATAATAACGGCTTTGTGTTCCCGCGCATAATCCACAAAGCGTTTCAACTGTTCTTTGGTCGCCACAGCGCCAGTCGGGTTGTTGGGACTGCAGAGATAAATCATATCCACATGCTGTTCCGGCGGGTTTGGAATAAAGCCGTTCTCTTCACTGCAGGGCATGTATACAAAGCCTTCATACTCTCCAATATCCTTGTTAAAAAATCCGGAACGCCCGGCGATAACATTGGTATCTACATAGACAGGATAAGCTGGATCTTGAAATGCCACTACGTTTTCATCACTGAAGATTGACTGAATATTTCCGGAATCCGGTTTAGCTCCGTCGCTGACAAAAAATTCATCCATATCCAGGGAAACACCGCGTTCAGCGTAAAATTCTGTCAATTTTTCACGCAGGATTTTTTCACCCTGCTCATCTCCATATCCTGTATATGTTTCTGGAGATCCTAGGCGTTCCACGCCTTCTTTAAGTCCCTCCAGAACAGCGGGGGTCAAGGGTTCAGTGGTATTTCCAATCCCCAGCTTTCTGATTTCAGCTTCCGGGTGCTCTTGCTGAAATGCCCGGGTTCTCCTGCCAATTTCAGGAAAAAGGTAGCCTGCTGAAAGTTTTCGATAATTTGCATTAATTCTTGCCATACTCTATTACTCCGTTTTACGTTTATCTAATTCTATCTTTTCTATTTAATTCTATCTTTTCTATCTTTTCTATTTTCCTGCCATTCTACTGTGAAATAAGTAATAATTTTACATCAGCGCGAGGTACCCCACTTACTAGTGTACACAGCTTACTGATACAGCAATTTTTATCCAGTCTGCATAAACTGTAATTTTCAGCCAATTGTATGGGAGTGAAGATTTTTTTTCAACACCCCGTTATAGAATCCTGAAGTAAAGAGAACGGACCCGAAATTCGGATCCGTTACAATTTCTGATACGATATCTTCTGGAGTATTCTTCTCTGTACGATTTCTTCAGAATATCTATTTTTCCCGTTTTTTAATGTCTAAACCATCCAGGGATGCAATAACAGCTTCTCTATGCTCTTCTGTTGAGAGAGAACACATGGGCAGCCTGAATTTTTCCTGACACCATCCGCTGTAAGCCATAGCTGTCTTTATGGGAATCGGATTGGTTTCAATAAAACAAGCTTTAAATAGAGGAGTCAGCTTAGCCTCCATCTCTTTAGCTGTCTTGAGATCACCATCCAAAGCAGCATGAACCATAGTTCTCATATGTTCCGGTACTAGATTCGCCGCTACAGAAATAACTCCATCACCTCCGGCTTCAATGAGTTTTACTGTCATATTATCATCACCGGAGAGAACTAGAAATTGATCGTTCCGTCCTGCAATAACTGACTTCATCTGGTTCAGATCTCCAGAAGCTTCTTTAACGGCAATAATGTTTCTACAGTCATTCATCAACCTGATCGCAGTTTCAGTTTCCATATTAACTGCTGTACGCCCTTTAATATTATAAAGAATACAGGGAATGGAAACTGCATCGGCAATTGCCTTAAAATGGTGATAAAGACCTTTCTGCGTCGGCTTATTGTAGTAAGGATTAACCAGAAGAACTGCATCTGCTCCAGATGCTTCTGCATGCTGAGAAAGTCTCACTGCTTCGCTGGTTGAATTACTTCCGGTTCCGGCAATCACAGGAACCCTCCCCTCGGCAAACTTCACAGTTAACTCAATAACGTGATCATGCTCCTGATGCGAAAGCGTGGGGCTCTCCCCGGTTGTCCCGCAGGGCACTAAACCGTCTACCCCTGCTTCAATCTGATGTTCAATAATCTGCTGAAGCGCCCAGACGTCCACATCGCCATTCTCTGTAAATGGGGTAATTAATGCTGTATGTAATCCTCTGAATCTTTTTTCCATCGTATTAACTCCTTCCTTCTATAATTGTTTCCATCATGTCATCTATACCGTAAAATCCTTCTTTTCCAGCAATCCACTCTGCTGCAAGAACGGCTCCTTCGGCAAATCCATTTCTATTTCTTGCCGTATGCGTCAGCTCAATACTATCCACATCGCTGTCAAATACTACTTGATGGGTTCCCGGGACTTGCCCGCCCCTTGTAGATGATACATGAAGCTCCGATTGTTCTATGGGTCGGTAAAGGGCATCTGTAACCAGAGTATCTTTTCGATCCAGCTCTTTAAGCAGTATATTGCCCAGCATATTTGCAGTACCTGATGGGCTGTCCGCCTTGAATTTATGATGTGTTTCGTGAACCATAGCATCATATGCATCGAAATTATTCATGATATTTCCGGCTTTTCGTACCATGTGGAAAAAGATATTAACTCCCAATGAGAAATTTCCTGACCAGATCATTCCCATGGAGCTCTCCTCCACAATTTTTTTCACTTCATCCATAGTTTCATACCATCCGGTTGTTCCCATGACAACATTAACTCCAAGATCACAGAATCGAACAATATGATCCACTGCAACGTCGGGCACAGAAAAATCAATGACCGCATCTACGGAATCCTTAATATTCTCTTCTATACTTTTTGCAGTAACTACCTCATCCTCTAATACAGGATCAATTATAACGGGAACCTCATGTCCCCGCTCCAGGGCTTTACTCCGTATAAGGTGCCCCATTCTGCCGTAACCGCAAATACCTATTCTCATACTCTTTCTCCATTCTTTTTATTAAACAACAATTTAGCATAATTATAACATTTTGTCTATATAATAACATTATGTTTTCATAATAACTAGTTTCTGGGGAATCATCATGATGACAAAGTTAACGATTTTTTTACCTTTCTCAGTTCTGTGATCAGTCCACATCATCTAAGACAGCATATGATGAAGAATGAACTGCAGAAAAAAAGAGGAGATGATACAAGATAAGATGAAAAACGAGTCCTTATCAGGGGATCTGCAAACGCAGATCAATTTCCGGGACCTCGTTGTGCAGTCCAAGAAGTTCTTGTGCAAGAATATTTTCAGGCAGCATTCTCATGCTTATATTTTCTGGTTTGAGCTGCTGGATAGTAATACTCGTTAAATTATCAGGATTTCCTTTGAAGACAACTCTTCTATGCACAAAACTGTCCTTCTCAATGTAGACTGTATCCCACCCGCGGGTTGTTAAAGTACCAAACCCATACGGCTCAAATTCATTTCCCTCGGCATCAAAAGCATGTACGGTGGTTTTAAGGAAGTAGATGGTTCCGTAGGCATGGTTCTCAAGCCTGAATTCTATATCAAAGAGTTCTTCATTATCCCAGAAATTAATTTTTTCCTTGATATCAGTTAAAACAACATCAATTTTACCGTCATTACCAATGAATTCATACCTGCCGTCTTCGTAGAGCACAAGCTGAATACCCTTTGGTGTCAAGACCTGACTTTCTGCAGCTGCAGAAGATACAATCATCAATCCAATAATTATGCCGAATACTAATTTCTTCATAAAATGCCTGTATACCCCAAAAAATGTTAAAAATCTTCGTGCTGCGTTCTGATATAGCGCGTATCTTCAGCCAAAGGCGTATCAAACATAGACCTGATCGCAGCAAGGGAAAAAGTACCTATAATACTATCTGCATCTATTCTGTAAACGCCATCGGAATTTCCATTAGCGCAGTCATGGTCATCGATACCCCCATCGCCGGCAAGTTGAGTACGCTTCCCAACTGCTGCAGGGATTTGGAAACTTTTTTTATGATCTCCCCGATCAGCTCTCTCCCCGTTATTCTCTTTTTCTCTCTCTTTCCAGTCAGTAAGAGCCAAAATTTCATGACCAGTATCAAAAACCCTTTTTATGCCTTCAATTAAGGGGGAGTTTACATCAATAAATGGAAGCCTTCCTGCCTCTTCAGAAGAAAACTGCGACTTTCTCAAGGGGGTATAAACAGATCCGACGGCTTCAACATTCAGGAATGAGGAAAAATTTCTGCTTACGAAAAACGTTTCAACAAATGGAGTTCTCGGATCGAATAACATCTCCTCTCCGCTGTCTATCTGTTCTATAACTCCCTGGTTTAATAAGGCAATACGAGTTCCCAGCCGCATAGCCTCTTTAATATCGTGGATAACAAAAATAATTGTCTTCTGCAGCACTTCATGGATTTTCTTCATCTCAAGCTGAAGTGTTTATCGAGTGATTTCATCTACGGCTCCGAAGGGCTCATCCATCAGCAGTATTTCCGGATCTGCCGCCAGGGCACGCGCAACTCCAACTCTCTGCTGCATAAAAACTTCCCTTCTTACTCAACTAAAGATAGTATACAGAAGAGAAAGAGATATTGCAAACTCAAACGCCGAGAACTGGAGAATTAAATAGATAGTAAGAAGGGCTATGGAAGAAAGCTCTCAGCCAAAACCTCAAACACTTCCTGAAGATCGTAAAGCAGCAGTTCCGCATACATATCAATGGGGGTAGACATATTATTGATGATGACTACGCGCCCGCCATTCCGCAGGGTATACATCGGAAGGGAGGCCGCCGGCTGCACCAGTAATGTCGAGCCGAGCACCAGCAGCAGGTCCGCACGGGAAGCCGATTTGACGGCGTCACTCAATGCTTTCTGAGGAAGACTCTCCCCGAAAAATGTAATTTCCGGCTTCAGCACCCCGCCGCATTCATCACAGTGAGGGACCGTATCCCTCCGAACCTTGGGGATAATCTCGTCAAAGGTGTATCGCTTACCGCAGGACATGCAGTGGTGGAAAAACGGTGAACCATGAATTTCCATAATTTTCCTGCTTCCCGCCCGTTCATGAAGCAGATCTATATTCTGGGTGATGACTCCGCCGTTGAGTTTACCTGCCTGCTCCATCGCAGCAAGGACACGATGTACAATAGAGGGCTGCAGGCGGTCGAGACCGTAAATCAACTCCTTCGTACCCCTATAGTAAATAGATGGATCGCGTCTGAACCACTCCCCATCAAATATCCTGTCAGCATCTTCATCATTATAGAGACCATTCTTTCCACGAAAATCACGCACTCCGGATAAGGTGGAAACCCCGGCTCCTGTAAAAGCCGTAATTGATGAAGAGGACTCAATAAGATCAATTAATCTGCCGATTTTTGTTCCCTGCAGATTTTTTCTTGAACTATCTCCGTAGCCTGAATATTCAGTCTGCTGTTTGTTATGCTGTTTCGTATGCTGGGAATTTTTTTTAGTCATTTTTCTATTTTCTTAGTTAAAAGTATCTTGTCAACAGTTATCCTCTATACACTGGATATACTTCAAGAATAATACGTTTTTAACAAAGACATTTTTTCAGGATTACCTTGTCTGTAAGTCGAAATACATATCAGAGAGGGATATCTGATATGCAGAAGGGGATTAAGCGCCTTGACTGAAATCTTCTGTAGGTATATATTCCTAATTGGTAAAAATCTTGCATATCTTGCTTGAAGGAGGCCACTATGGCTCACAGAATTACAGATGCATGCATTGCTTGTGGTAGTTGTCTACCTGAGTGCCCAGTTGATGCCATTTCTGAAGGTGATATCTACGTAATTGATCCTGATTTGTGTACTGACTGCGGTGCTTGTGCAGAAGTATGCCCCACAGAAGCTATTGTAGCTGAATAAGCTGACAGGTTCAGGGGATAGTAAAAGAAAGACTGTCATCACCGCTTACTGCTTACCCAATAAGCAGGTCAATCCGGCATGACGGTCTTCTTTTCTGCTTTTTTGCTTTTTCTACTTTCTTATTTCATATCCTTCTCTAATGTACCTTTGAATAACAGTTTGAATAACAACAATTTCAAAAAAAAATAAACTGCTTTATATTAAAATTCTTGCCCAATGTGTATTTTCTTTTTATCTTGAGCCTACAACATTCCTTATAGGCAGTAAAATTTCTGCTAATATTTTAAGGTAACTACTTGGAGGGTTATTTGTATTACACTGACAAAAACACCAAAAAAGAGAACATCTCAACGATCTAAATTTAAAAGAAATGTATTGTATGCAGGGAGTATCATCCTTGTACTTTTATTTCTGAGCGGAATGTCATGCGCTAACAGCATTGATGAAAACGCAGAAGGTGCTGAGCCGGCGCCGGAACCTGCAGCTGAAAAACAGACGCTGGAACCTGCTTCTGTAGAACCGGAAGCAGAAGAAGCCCCGGATACAGTAGGGGAATTATCAGAAAATGATTCTGAACGGGGTACGGAAATACCCGTTGATCCTCTGGATAGTGAAGGAGATGGTTTTGAACAAGCCAGGCCTGAACTTGAGAGGCAGCTTGCTCAGCAGAAACAGAATGAAGTCCTTATGGAACACCTAGGTGAACTTGAAGCTGCCGCAGATATCACAACTGCCCTTGATAAAGCAGCTTCCGGTGATCAGGATGCAGTAGTCGCTACTGTCAATGGGGAAGATATTCCCTATCGGGAACTGGCAGCCATGGAACAGCAGCAGCTGCAGAATCTCATGATGCAGGGACTTGATCCTGAAAGTGAACAAGCTGAAAACTATATTGCACAAATTCGCCCTCAGCTCCTGGGAAATTTGATAAATATCTCTTTATTGAAGCAAAAAGCTGAAGCTGAAGGTGTTACAGCAGCAGATGAACAGATTCAGCAGCAGGTGCAGATGTACATAGATCAGTTCGGTGGAGAAGAAACCCTGAAACAGCAGCTTCAGCAGGCTGGGATGACCATGGATGATCTGCGGAATGATATTGCAGACCAGCTTCCTGTACAATTATATATGGAACAATACGTCTCTTCTGTACTTGATGATAGTGATCTTGTATTCTCTGAAGAGGAGTTACGGGAACTATATGAGCAGCAAAAGGCCCAGCAGCACCAGCTTGAACAACTTCAGCAGGAACAATAGTAGAGCAGTAAAGTAAAATTTACAAAATTATTTAATTTTTCTGGTGACGAATTCTCATAACAAGAAAACACCTTTTCACTTTTTTCGTGTAAGGGTGTTTTTATTTTACCTTGAAGCAAAGCTGAAAAAGATATAATGTGTCAGCTATGTTCTCATTTCAGCAAGAAGTTTTACGTGTTTCTGATATTACTGATCTCATAAAGCAGACTCTGGAGCAGTCCTTTTACGG
>JAIPFS010000031.1 GCA_021736545.1 Spirochaetia bacterium
TTCATTAAAAGAGATATTGAGTTTGATAAATTCAGAGAGATTTGGCTTGAACCAATATTCAGAGCCTTTCCAAATCTCGCAATCCATGAAGCCGTCTATGAAGAACTGGTTGATGTCTATCCAAAAACTTTTGTAGATGAGAAATACAAAAGTGACCCTCCCGGGATTATTATTCATAGGGATTCTTCATTAACTAAAGTGGAGAAAATCTTAAAAGATACCATAGAAGCTAGAATTGCTTACCACACAAACTATGAACCTTTACTCGATAATAAAAATGATCGAGGAGAAGTAAAGTCCCTATCTTATATTGCTGTAAAAGGTTTATTATTTTTTGCTGCTCATGACAACAATGCCATTCAGCTTATTGAGAAATCAGAAGAGTGGTCCACCGGACTTGATAATGTACAAGCCATAAGAATGTATGAGTTAATATATTATCTTTATAAAAAAAGCCTAGCAAATACAAAAGCGTTAAGGATTCTCTATAAACACCAGTACTTTTTAACAAAACATGAAAAACATACAAATCCTAACTGGGGAAATTTCACTTCAAGCATGAAAAAAAATTATGAAACGTACTTCTCTTTGAAATAGAATTTTTTTCTTCGGTTTCTTTTCCTCTTTTGTTTTTCTTACCTCAAATGCAGCAAATTCTCCCTTCTCCCTTCTCCCTTCTCCCTTCTCCCTTCCACCCCCTTTTTCAGTGCTTCCACCCCCTTTTTCAGTGCTTCCACCCCCTTTTTCAGTGCTTCCTCTCCTTTTTCAGTGATTTCTGAAGCTTCGCAATCTGCTTCCATTTAATCCGCTCTTCTCTTGCTGCATGCTGAGACTGTTTGGTCTGCAGAAACCGTACCTCTCGGAGCATATTCTGATAATTTTCAAATCTTCGGCTGTCCAGCTCTCCGGACCGTATAGCCCGCTGCACCGCACAGCCAGGCTCCCCCTGATGTGAGCAGTCGTTGAATTTGCACTCCTCCGCAAGCTCCTCGATATCGCTGAAGGCAGCATCAACACTCTGTGTATCTGCCCAAAGCTGAATTTCCTTCAATCCTGGTGAATCGATGATCATTACTCCGGGCAACAGCATTGCACTGGAATCAAGCATAAACAGCTCTCGATGCGTCGTGGTGTGTCTCCCCTTTAAATCCGATGATCGCTGAGCGCCAGTAGCCTGCAGATTTGTTCCTGCCATAGCATTCAAGAGTGCGGATTTCCCCACCCCGGAGGGCCCGATCAGAACTATAGTCTTGCCAGCTGAAATCTTCACATGTGAAAGCCCCTCGCTCGTGACGGCACTGGTCAGATGGACAGGAACTCCAAGAGCAGTTCGTTCAGCCATGTTCAGCGCCCGGCGGCGCTCCTCTTCGGAGCACAAATCCGCCTTATTCAGAAATATGTGCGGCTCAGCTCCGCTGTTCCATACCAGCGTCAGATAGCGTTCCAATGCACCTTCAGTAAAATTACGTCCCCCGTTAATTGCAAAGACCACAGCGGCAGCATCAATATTAGCCGCGAGAACCTGTTCTTCCGCAGCTTCTCCCGCAGTTTTTCGCGAAAAGCAGCTGTTTCTCGGGAGAACTGCCTCTATAAGCCCGGAATGGTCATTCGCTTTTCTAAATGCAACCCAGTCTCCGATGACCGGAAAATCCGATGAAAAAACAGCTTTGTAGCGGAATGCCCCGGATATTTCCGCTTGCAGAATGCCTTCTGCCGCTGCTAAACGGTACACATGCCGATTTTCCCGTACCACTCTTCCGGCCAAGAGCCCGGCATCCGCGTACGATTTCATTGAGGATTCCAGATGACTGTTCCATCCCCACCTTTCTAAATTTTCTAGGTTTTCTAATTTCTCTGGGTTTTCAAGGTTTTCTAAACGTGTAAATGTATCTAACGTTTCTAGGTTTTTCAAACTTTCATTTTTCTCTAGTATATTTTTTGTATCTTGAGTCTTCTGCGACATAGTAGCTACTCATGCTCGTTTTTCTTGATTTACTGCACAATCTTTACATTTTTGTTTGCATTTTTTATCATGCAGCTTTTCTGGACATATGCATCCCGTAAAAAATTCTTTGAGCAGAATGCACTGTGGTATGATGTCCTGTTCTGGAAAAACTGAGTTGCTGTCTCTTGTGAGATTCTATAAAAAGATTCTTTATAAAGCTTCTGTTAAGAGAACGCAGTTCGTATACGGCGGGATAGAAAAACGACTTAATCAGCAGAATGGAAGCAGCAGAAATTAGTCAGCAAATACATTCAAAAAAATCAGCAAAGCGGATAATGATGTAAGCTGTACGTGTTTCCGGTGATGCAGCGGTCTATCCCTGAACAGGAACATCCTTCATTACAATAGCCATACCTACCTCCTTGCAGTTCACATGATTTGTACATACTTACTATATGATATGAAGCAGAGCCTGACAAGTAGAATTTCACACGCCCGATGCATCTTTCAAAAAAATTCAGATTATGCTGATGCTGAAGATTCGGGCTTCGGCGATTGAATTCTTTACAAAGGTAAAAATGCAGCAAACAGTAAAACTTGTTTACAGAAAAAGGCCTCCCAACAAGGAAGGCCTATAAATAAAAATTGTATAACTCTATTTTACAATATCCGCGTACTTAAAATGGAAACGCCCAATTGGATCTGTGTACCAGCCCTTAACATAATCTTTCATCATAACACGGCTAGTTTCATAATACAGCGGTAAAAGAGCAAAATCTCGGCCTATAGCTAAATCCTCAGCTTTATGAAGAGTAGCGAGTACATTTTTCGGGTCGGGTTCTGATTTTGCCTCAGTAATAAGTGCATCATATTCAGTGCTTTCGTATTGAGGATAGTTGCTTCCTCCCGTTGAATACAACTGGTCAAGATAATAAATTGGATGAAATATTTGAGCACTCCATCCACCCATGGCAATTTGAAAATCACCTGCCCGTCGTTTCTGCGCCAAAACTTTTCCTTCAACTGTCTGTATCTCAACTTCTATATTCAGCACATTTTTCCACATTTCCTGCAGAGTTTCTACAGTAGTCCTATATCCTGAAGCCATGGTAACAGTAATTTTCGGTAATCCTTCTCCACCTGGATACCCGGCTTGAGTAAGTATAGCACGAGCTCGCTCTTCCTCAGCCCCAGTGCTGATACCTAAGTCACCTCCTGCTTTACGAAAATCCTGACCTTCTGTATAGAGTCCAAGCGGCACATATCCTGTAGCTGGCGTACGCCCCAAACCCATCACCTTCGCTAATTCTTTACGATCAATAGCACGGCTCAAAGCCTCGCGAACCTTTGGATTGTCAAGCGGAGCTTTTTGATTATTCACATAGCAGTGCAGTGATCTGACTCGGGGATTGAGATAGATTTCATCGGTTTCTGCCATTAACCGGGGGATTTCAGAAGTAGGCATATAATCAAACCCATCAATTTTTCCAGAGTTATAGGCTGCTAAAGCAGTAGATCCTTCCGGAATTGTCACAAAATGAAGCTCATCAAGCTTTACCTTTTCAGCTTCAAAATAGTAGGGGTTTTTTGCGAGTATTACTCTATTATTCATCGAATATTTTTCCAATGCAAAAGGTCCATTCCCAATATGTGTTTCCGGATTACCAGCCCAACCTTCAGGATCTGCTGATATAACTTCCTTTTTCATTGGCATAAATGCCCCATGTGCAAAATTCTGAAGCATATAAGGAAGCGGCCCCGTTAATTCGACCTTTATTGTATAATTATCTATTATTTCAACTCCTAGTTCTTCAGGATCCTTCTCACCTTTGAAAACCTTTTCTGCATTTTTTACAGCAAACATCATTGTAACATACTTACTGTTAGTCTCCGGTTTTAACAAACGCTGCCAGGCATAGTAAAAATCTTCAGCTGTCAGCGGGGTACCATCGCTCCACTTTGCATCTTTTCTGAGATAAAAGGTATATTCCGTTCCATCTTGTGATATATCCCAATCCTCAGCAATAGCCGGCTCAGGTTCCATACGCTCATTCGTTTTCACCAACCCCACGTGCAGATTACTGGCAATCATCTCTCCAAAACCCGCATAATTCTTCTGCGGATCAATACTTGGCGGGTCATAGTCCATAGCAAATACCAAAACTTTTGGCTCCTTTACTTCTGCTTTATCCTGCTGCCCATTTGCAAAAGCTAGAGATCCACAGATTACAAACATGAAAACAATGGCTAAGCTTTTTTTCATTAAATTCATTCTTATCCTCCCTTTATTTGTTTCGTCAAAGACGAATCATTCATAATTCTATAGTTCATCACTCTAAGAGATAACATGCAGCATAATGTTCAGATCCAACTTGTTTAAGCTTGGGTTCACTTTTTCGACAAATCGGCATACAATACGGGCAGCGAGAAGCAAATCGGCAGCCCGATGCTGGATCAACAGGACTGGGTACACTTCCCTGAAGAATTATCCGATTCTCCAGCTTCGACTTATCTGGATCTGCTTCAGGGACAGCAGAAAGCAGGGCTTGAGTATAGGGATGCTGGGGATTGCCATACAACTGCAAAGAGTCTGCAGTTTCCATGATTTTCCCCAAATACATAACAACAATCCGATCCGATATATATTTAACCATAGAAAGATCATGTGCAATGAAAATATAAGTAAGTCCAAACTCTTGCTGAAGATCCTGAAGCAAGTTAACAATTTGCGCTTGAATAGAAACATCCAAAGCACTGATAGGCTCATCGCAAATAACAAGTTCCGGGTTTAAGGCTAAGGCTCGAGCTATACCTATTCGCTGACGTTGGCCTCCAGAGAACTCATGTGGATATCTGTCAGCATGATAACTACTGAGTCCGACTAGTCCCAGAAGCTCCTGAACCCGTCGACGTAAACTTTCTCCTTTAAACCTATTATGAATAACCAAGGGTTCACTCACAATGTCAGAAACAGTCATTCGTGGATTCAAAGATGAAAAAGGATCCTGAAAAATCATCTGTATCTTTTGACGAAAAGGACGCATCGTTTTTTCAGGAAGATCAGCTAAATCGTCTCCTCTAAATAGAATTCTCCCTCCAGTTAAAGAAAACAACTTTGCAATAGCAAAACCCGTAGTAGATTTACCGCAGCCTGATTCTCCAACAATACCAAGAGTCTCACCGTTATAAAGCTTAAAACTAATATCATCTACAGCATGCAGATAACGTTTTTTCTTAAATAACCTGTTCTTGTAAGGAAAATATTTTTTAAGGTTTTCCACCTCTAATAATAGATCTTTATTCGCCATTAAATGCTTTCTCCCATAGTTTTCCTGAAATTCGGATTCCGGTGATCATATAACCAGCAGCGAACTGCATGAGTATCATCGGCAGCGGTAAATTCCGGCTGCATACGATTACAAATTTCTAATGCATTAGGGCAGCGAAAGAAAAACGGGCAGCCTGCAGGGGGAGAAATAAGGTCTGGAGGTGTACCGGGTATGGTTGTTAATCGGGAATTCCCCTTATCCATTTCAAGAGAAGGCACTGCTCCCAATAATCCTTGAGTGTAGGGGTGCATAGGATGGTAGAATATCTCTCTAATCGGCCCCTCTTCAACAATAATGCCTCCATACATAATCATTACACGCTGACAAAAATCAGCAACAACACCAAGATCATGGGTTATCAAGACAATAGCAGTATTAATTCGTTTTATGAGGTCTTCCATCAAACTCAAAATTTGTGCTTGAATAGTAACGTCCAATGCTGTAGTTGGTTCGTCAGCAATCAGCAAATCCGGTTCACAGGAAAGCGCCATAGCAATCATCACTCTTTGCCGCATACCACCACTCATCTCGTAAGGATATTGCTGAATACGCTCTTCTGCAGAAGGTATATCTACCAGCCTTAATGCTTCAATTGCTCGCTTCTTAGCTTCCTTCCTGCTAATTCGGCGATGATTTCTTATTGATTCAATCAGTTGGTTCCCAACAGTATATACGGGATTTAAAGAAGTAAGAGGATCCTGAAAAATCATGGAAATATCATTTCCACGAATACTCCGCATATTATAATCAGATTGAGAAACCAGATCCTTGCCTTTGAAATTGATAGTGCCGTTTATTATATCTCCAGGGAATTGCAGCAGCTTCATTACCGAGAGCATCGTTACACTTTTTCCGCATCCTGATTCTCCAACAACTCCAAGTATTTCACCCTTTTCAAGTTTAAAACTAACATTTCGTACTGCTTGAACTTCACCTTGGTGGGTGAAAAATGAAGTACTGAGATTTTTTACATCCAATAATAAGTCGTTCACAAATTTCCTCACTATATAACAATTTCATCACTATCACTATCGCTATCACTATCGCTATCACTATCGCTATCGCTATCGCTATCACTATCGCTATCGCTATCGCTATCGCTATCGCTATCGCTAAAATTAAAACATTTTCATCAATAAAAAGGTCAACCAAACATAGTGCTCATTTTCACACATTCTGACTATTTCCTAAGTCTCGGATCTATTGAATCTCGCAATCCATCACCAACAAAGTTAAAGGCAAGGACAGTAAGACTTATTGCTAAAGCGGGAAAAAACAACAAATAGGGATAGGTCATCAAACCGCCAAGAGCATTATTTGCCAGGGTTCCCCAGGAAGCTTGCGGTGCAGAAACACCAAGCCCTACAAAACTAAGAAAAGCCTCAGTAAAAATTGCCGCAGGTATATTCATAGCTACAGTAACAATAATTGGCCCCATGGCATTCGGTATTAAATGGCGAAGAAGAATTCGATTACTTTTTGCACCCATAACTTTGGCAGCCATAACAAATTCCTGATTTTTAAGGGAAAGTATCTGCCCCCTTACTATACGTGCCATTCCTAGCCAGTACACTAAACCGATTGTTATTACTACCGTTTTCAGACCGGAACCGAACACAACCATAAGAAGAATCACATAAAGCAACCGTGGAATTGAACGAAGAATATCAACAAAGCGCATCATAATATTGTCGATTACACCACCAGCATAAGCAGAAATCCCTCCATACAATATTCCAATGGTAAGGTTAACAAGAGAGGCAACCAACCCGACAATTAAAGAAATGCGAGCACCATACATAATCCGTATCCAAAGATCCCGACCAAGTGTATCTGTTCCAAGAGGGTTCGTTTTATTCCAGACATTTTTACGGCTTATGAACAGTTCATCATTGTTTTCTTTTACTATACGCCACGGTTTTCGTGAATAATTAAATGTGTATTCTTGCCCCCGTAAAGTAAAACTCTTTTCCTTATTCACAAGATCATCTCTGTTCGGTTCAATGGTTTCAATTATTTCACCACCCCGGGTAGTAAGGAAAAAATCCATAGATGAAGATACAAAGAGGTACTGATTATCATCAAGCTTATAAAGATCCAGCAGCGGGGGAATCAAGGATAAATCCCTATCCTGATCAGAGTAACTCTGATCGGTCATCATCGGCCCAAAAACAGCCGTAAAAATCAAAAGGAATATCACTGCTGCTCCGAATAGGGACAATTTATTCTGTTTAAACCGCCGCCAAACATCAGCCCAATATGTCATAGACTTTCTTGCATTTACTTCTGTACGTTCCCCAACCTTCTGTTTAACAGGTACCCAGTCTGCTTCTGTTATGGCTATTGTTTCTGTTTTGTTCATGCTCATTACCGCGTGCTCCCTTTACTCTGTACCCGAACTCGAGGATCAATCCACCCATAAATAATATCCACCACCAGCATACTGACTAATAGAATAATTGAGTAATAAATAGTAATGCCCATGATTGTCGGATAATCGCGATTACTGATTGACTGTATGAAATAGCGGCCTATACCGGGCATTGCAAAAATACGCTCAATAACAAAAGAACCTGTAAGCAATGTTGCAACTCGCGCTCCAAGCACTGTGATCATCGGAATAGAGGCGTTTTTTAATGCATGTTTCAGCATAACTTTCGAGGGACTCAACCCCTTAGCATAAGCAGTTCGAATATAGTCCTGATTAATAACATCGAGCATTGCTGCACGATTTAATCTAGTCAATCGGCCGATTGTAGCCAGTGAAAGAGCGAGTGCTGGAAGAATATAATGCATGAAAGAATCAGCACCGTAAATTGGGAACCAGCCTAATTTATATGAAAGAAAGTA
The DNA here is from genome assembly GCA_021736545.1 of Spirochaetia bacterium. The sequence continues at coordinate 8,125 of JAIPFS010000031.1, forward strand.
GATGAAAACTGTTGCCATGACAAACGAAGGAATAGTCCGCCCTAGAGTAGAGATAAACATTACAAGCCTGTCAGCAAAACGGTTTCGACGAACTGCCGCGATAATTCCCATAGGGACACTGGCAATTATCACAAAGAGAATAGAAAGTATTGCAAGACGGCTGGTTATCGGGAAGCCCTGATTAATCAATTCAGTTACAGAGCGTCCTTCATAAAAGAATGAAGGACCTAAATCAAATGTCACAATTCCCTTAAGATAGTCAACATACTGTCTCCATACAGGATCATCAAGATTATACTTCTGTTCTAAAATCTTAATAATTTCCGGATTCAGGTCCTGTTCTTCAAAATCATAAGGCCCACCAGGGATAGCATGCATTAAAAAAAATGTAAGTGTTATGATTATAAAGAGTGTGATTAACAAACTAATAATTCTTGAAAGCAAATATCTTAGCATTAAGCGACCTTCTTTTTTGCACGATTGAAAATATTTTGTAGTACTAGGCAATAAAACTAATAAAATTGGGAAATATTTTCCGTATTCTCTTTACAATGGGACAAATATACCATATACTATAGGTGTTGTCAACAAAGAAATATTGAGAAAAAAAGGGAAAAAAATGCAAGAAAATACCTTCATGAATCGGATACGTAAACTGGAGGGAATAACTGATAGCGAAGAAAAGGTCCTTAGATTTTTAGAAGAAAATTATCCCCTGATTGCTTTTGAGACAATTCACTCTATCAGTAAAAAGTGCAGTGTGGGGAAAGCTACTGTCACTCGTTTTGTTACGCGTCTTGGTTATAAAAGCTTTTCAGATTTCATGAACTCAATACGAAAAGAAGTATCTTCTCAACTAGAAACTCCTATTGACCGATTCAGTAATATTTATCAGAACATATCTCAAGCACCGGAAACACACTATAACATGCATGCTGAAACTTCCATGAGAAATATTGAAATAACACGGAACAGAATAGATCCCGCAGCTTTTAACCAGGCAGTTGATATCTTAGCCAAGACTTCGGGAAAACTTTATATTACCGGAGCTGCAACTTCTTACGGTTTAGCCTACTTTTTTTATATGCTCGCAACGTATATGCGTTCAAATGTTGTACTTCTTGAAACTTCCCCAGCCAGTCTTTCTCACAAACTGATTGACGTACAAAAGGAAGACACTCTTTTATCAATTCTCCATTATCGCTTTTCCAACCAAACAGTTAAAGCTGCAAAATGGTTTTCTGAATGCGGCGCGTCTATTGTTCTGATCAGTGACCGTATGTTAACACCAATATCGAGTATTGCAACGGTTCAGCTTTACTCATCATCAGATGGCCCGGAGATGTTCAACAGCAGATTGTCTACTATGTTCATACTGGAAACTCTTCTTTCTTCGATGGCGGCACGCCTAGAAACCAACGTTTATGAACGTTTTGAATTGTTTGAAAATTTACGATCTCGTTTCAATGTTTTTTCTGCACAGGCTCAAATTTTCACACAGCCAAAAGATCAGAATTCAGCCCAAAGTCAGCATATATCAAAAACAAAAAGTTCTCGAAATGAATCAGACAGAGAGAACTCAAATAATAAGGAGAACTAATGCCAAATAATACAAAATACAGCCAAACTAAGGAAAATCAAACATTAGATACAGATATATCAGTTTTACGTGAGAAAGTTAAAAAACAGCACCGAAAAATTAACGGAATAAGCCTAGCCTATCGTGATACCGGCAGTGGGCCAACACTCTTTTTCCTGCATGGTATGAATGGAGAATCTGGATCCTGGCTTTATCAGCTGGCTGGGCTAAGCCGCTTTTACCGCGTAATCTCTTGGGATGCGCCAGGTTACGGAGGTTCAGAAACCATTGGTTCAACTATATCAGAGCTTGCTCAGACAGCTTTTTCTCTACTTGATGAGCTTGAGGCAGAAAAACCTCTCATTATCGGACACTCTATGGGTGGTGTCATTGCAGGAAGAATGGCAATCGAGAAACCAGACAAGATTTCCGGCTTAGTTCTCTCCTGCACACACTGGGGATGGGCGCATCCAATCGGTGAGGCCCTTATTGACCGGTACACAAAGCGGATTAATGAACTTCATACAATGTCAATAGATGAGTTTACAGAACTTCGTGCTTCACGAATGACAGCAAAAGATGCTCCGTCAGAAGTAGTTGCTTTCTTAGCTGAAATGAGCAGAGCTGTAAGCATTGATGCACTTAAAAACGTTGGCAGAGCAAATCAAGAAGCAGATAACCTGCCTGGACTGAACCAACTGAAAATACCCATCTATCTCCTTTACGCAGAATTTGACAGGGTAATAAAACAAGAACGTACTGATGCCTTTATCA
>JAIPFS010000032.1 GCA_021736545.1 Spirochaetia bacterium
GGTATTTGTAGATTGAACTCCATCCGTATATCTGGTCCTCAATGAACTTCTGCAGCTGCGCATGTTTTTCGATATCATCAGGGTTCCTTTTGAACCAGTTCCCGATTGCATCATGGGCAAACGATTCACTGTCATCCTGCAGGTAGTCGATAATCTGGGTAGAGGCCTCTTCATTAAACTGCTGCAGTCCCAGCAGAATTCCTTCAAGAGTAAGAAGCTCTTCGGCGTGATTTCCCATATCATGCATTTTTTCCATATCGTAGATGAACTCTTCTACCACATCGGCCATCATATCGTAAGCAGCATCTACCGGATCAAGATACCCTCCTCCCCGCTGCTTGCCAGAAGCATCCCAGCAATCCTCAATCTCAAGGTTGTCAAGGTTTTGAAAGAGGCGCTCTCCGACCTCTTCTGGTGTTATCTGTAAAAAGAGCTCGTCAGCAATTCTGGCTGCTGCGGCTGCAGTGGACGCGCTTTTTCTGACGAGCACGCTGAGAATCTGCAGGGCTTGGTGCCCGTCGAGATGGACTACCATCTTCCTGCCTCGCTTGGTATCCTCTGCATTCTGTGTAGTTTTTGCCAATAGTGACCTCCATTTTCATACTCTTTTCGAGCTTTTCTAATACTCTTTTCGAGCCCTTTCATACTCTTTTCGAGCTTTTCTTATACTCTTTCGAGCCCTTTTTATACTTTTTGCAGCTCATCCATAAAGGCAGGTTTGCGAAAGTAATGTGCACGAATTTCACTTTTGCACGCCTCGGCTTCCCGCTCACCATTGATGGACTTCAATCGACCGATCAGCCCACACACCCGATGATATTCGGTGCGCTTTGCAGCCTCCGAGGCCCGCTGCATAATCAGCGTTGAGTAGATGCTGTAAACCTCTTCGGTATACTCAGGCAGCAGCACCTCATCATAATTCAGGACCATCTGGGGATGGGCGGCAACCAGGTCATACAGCTGTTTGTACTGCTCTTCGGCAAGGAGCATATTCGCGTACAGATCGCGGCGAAAGAGACCCGGCTCCGATTCTTCCAACTCTGCGTATTGTATAAGCAAATCAGAGGCGGCTGCAGGCCACTGCTGGGGTAAAAATGTGCTCTTGTAGCGGTCAAAGAGGTCAAAATCACCAAAAGAAAAAAGCATATCCTGTAAAACAGCCCTCAGCTTTTCTGTCAGTCCGGCAATCTCATAAATGCAGCACCGCTTGAGCATAAAATCATTTTCCAAGCCGAAAGCCAGCCTCTCCCTGGCCTGGCGCTCACCCTCAAGTGCCAGCGCCTCGGCACCATCGAGCCGTCCTTCATCCACAGCCCTATCAACTGCCAGTTTCCGTAATTCCGGAAAGTCGATATGTTCAAAGAGAAACTCATCAACAAACTCTTTCGGTCTGCTGTTTTTGTAGATGTGATAGAGAAGCAGAAGTTGCCGCTTTTTACGGTAGCTGGAATGGAGATCTACTACCTGTTCTTCTTCTACCTGCTTTTCGATGAATTTTTCGATTACTTCAGTATGTGCAGTCTCCCGGCAGAGATAATTAGCTTGTTCGATAAGGTCGTATTCCCAGCCAACCACGTCAAAGCATGCTACTTCAGAAGAAAGGCTCAGCAGGTCCTCTATAAACTCTTTCCTCTGGGCATCGGTTAGCTCATCAAGGGCGCAAACCTTTACAATAAAATCGAAGCCCTTCGCATAGACTGTCATTAGTTCCCCATCACAGTCAATTCCCTCATAGCAGGCCTCAGCCACACGTCCAAGCAAAACTGAGGCTATAGCGATTACTTCCTGATACTTCCCTCCCCACAGGGATTCATGCAATAGGCTAAAAACCCTCTGGAGCAACCCATCAGGATAGTCGGGTATATCGAAATATCCGAGCCGGTCGGCCTTGTATGCGTCAAAGACCTGCAGTTCCTTAAGAACCGTAGTGATAAGTTCATCAACAATGTTCAGCTTATCAGCAGTCCCTGTCTCATGTTCAGGTTCTGCGGCTATAGCTCGCACCAATAACCCAAGTTCAGGCTTCAGCTCCACCATTTCCCTGACCAGGGAGATGAGCTGCTCCCGCGACAGATCTTCCAGAAGCGAGAGGGTCTTAACCTGTTCGGCAATACTCCCCTCCTCGGGCTCCTCATCCATAAGCACATCCTGCAGCTTAAAGAGTACAGCGGCCTCGTGTTTGCAGAATGAGTCCCAGTCGTAGGGACAGTCACATGAGAGGTCGGTGATCTTTCCATTTTGGGAGAACTCAACTTCCACAGTATAGCGTTTACCCCCTGTTACCTGGGCTGTCCACACATTCCCTGAACGAGAAAGGTTCTGCACCAGTGCCCGCTTGTAGTAGTCAAATCCGCGAAATAGTATCTGGGGTAAGAAATCTTCTTCAAAATCGTCGATATGCATCGATACAAACTCCACGTATCGTTTTTCTTCAAGGCTCTCTTTTGCACCATCAGACTCATATTAGAGCACTGGATGTAGTTGATACTCTATCATGTTTTTTGCCGGAAAGATATCCGGTTTCCATCTGTTGTCCTGCAAAAGTGAAGGTCGGCTTGACAAGTCGGTCCTTGGGGTTTTGTTAAGGGTTTTGCCAGGAGTTTTGCTATGAGTTTTACCAGGAGTTTTGCCAGGAGTTTTGCCAGGAGTTTTGCTATGAGTCGAAATCCAACACATGTATCAGTATCCCTTGTTAGGAATCAAAATCCAACCCATGTATCAATATCCCTTGTTAGGAATCGAAATCCAACCCATGTATCAGTATCCCTTGTTAGGAGTCGAAATCAAACCCATGTATTAGGATTCCTTGTTAGGAATCTAAATCCAACCCATGTATCAGTATCCCATCTGTGACAGAGGAGGCAATATCTCCTCGCTGCCAAAGGACTAACAACTTTAAAGTAATCAAATGCTCCCGACAGTTCTTTATGGCCCTTGCCCTGAAGCAGGTAGGAGACACGCTTGAGCATCGGCTGGTGGTCTTTATTTTCCGTTCTATAATGAAAACTATATCCCCTACTATAGAGACTATAGTGGATTTTATTTTCCCATAAGGGGGTAAGGAGAATTTTCAACACTATGGTAAGTAGTTTTTTCATAATCTATAAACGGTCGCCATACTACGGTATCATACAGTTACCAAAACTTATGTTACCAAGTAGACGACCAATGACTACTCGATTACTGCGTACTAAAAACAAGATGAATTTAATTTATGAACTGAAACAAATGGGCATCCCTAAGTCTGAGGTTGCGACCCGAAAAAGCTGGAAGATGTGATTAGGATTATTTGCGATGAACAGCCACTGCCTGATTCTTGCCGGGATCATGCCCTTACCAATTCAAGAAACAATAAAAGGCAAAAGTTCGCGCAGATTAAAGTATGTTTTAAGCATGTGTTTAAGCATATTCAAGAATTTTTCGGATAATCGATACCCAAAGCAGAGTGAATTGCTTCCTGTCCCTTAATAGGAGCAGAATAGGTATCCTTGTATTTTCCCAAAAAAGTTATCCGTGAAAATGATGCAAGAAAAAGTTATCCGTGAAAATGATGCAACTCTCTGCAGCAGCATTTTGCAGTTTCCGGCATATTTTCCTAGATCATTTGTATACCTACGAATAAACTTTTTCAGTTCGGTAAGCAAAATCAGCGCTACAAACTGGATGAATAATCTCCCCTGCATGGCTGCTTTGGTATGCACGCGCATCCGATTGCAATCAAGCGTATCTTTCACATCAACACAAAACATGTTGAACTTTTTATTTTTAATTAAGTGGTTCAACTATTGTGAAACATAGAGGGTCCGACTCATCTTTGTTCTTGACATCTAGATGCCTTACACATCTAGAAGATTTACACATCTAGAAGATTTATACATCGGGAAGCTTTATACATCGGGAAGCTTTATACATCGGGAAGCTTTATACATCTAGAGGCCTTATATGTTCCAATTAACCAAGACATAAATTTATTCCCATTTTTATCTCTTTAATTTCACTATCTGTCAGATTACCAATCTTATTAATAAATCGATCATTTGAAATTGACTTTATTTGAAATGTATCAGCGGCAGAATCATTTTTTAAATTATTTTGCCTATCTTTTTCTATTTTTATTAACCAGGGAGCACTACTAAATTTTTCTTGCCAGGATGTTATCGGAACAACAATCCTCAATGGCAATATCCCAATTGAATCACTACTCATTACAACAGCAGGACGTTTCTTGCCAATCTCTGAACCTATTTTGGGGTCAAATCTCACCATCCATATCTCACCTTTCTGAGGACTCATTATAATTCCATTATGTCATCGTATATATCAAAATCCATTAATGGGCCATTATCTTTATACTCATTTAATAATTTCTTTGCTGATTCTTTTAAAGCTTTATTCTTTTCTTCTTCATTTTCATTATTCCAATCATTTTTCATAATGTCCCTATTTAAATCCTTTGATAAGTTTGGAAACCTACTAAGAACTTCTGATTCAGTAGTTAAACCTTCCGAGATTGCCCGATATAATTTTCTTTTGATTTTAATTGGGATTTCTTTGTGGAGAATTTTTCCAGGTTCATTTATATGCATTCTATTTGCTCTCATATATATATTCAATCTCTTGAATTCAGCATGATTGATTATATCTAAATCGTAACAACGTCTAATTAATGCTTGAATGCTAATACCGTATTCTTCTTTCAATAACTGCAATTCTCTTATGTCAATATTTCGTCGCTTTTTTCCCATTGCTTTATACAATGATCCCTTTTCTATTAGAAACGCGCCAGCAAATCTAAATGCGGCTTTTTCAACATCAAGATCTTTATTATCTAAAACTAAATGACCTAATTCATGAGATAGATTAAGTCTCTTTCTATCAATACTCTTTTCTCCAACAGTTATTATTACAGGTTTGGAATCATCTACAATTCCGGACAAGCCATCGAAACTAAAATCAGACTCTATATCAACAACAAATATCCCCTGTTCCTCAAGCAAACTTGTTATACTTTCTATGGGCCAGTTAAAAACTTTCCATTCTTCTCGTATAGTTTCTGCAATTTCTTCAATTTCATCAAATGAATTCGCTTGATATTTGGGAAGTATTATTTCACTATTATCAATATTTAATATATTATTTAAGAATAATTGTGCTTCAACTTGCTCTTTAGCTATTGATTTAATTCTATTCTCTTCTCTTTTCGTTAATTTCGTTGTTTTTCTGAAAGCTATCCAGTTAATCTCAAAATTGTTCTTTTTAAGAAAATACTCAGATGAAACACCTAATACCTTTGACAAATTATACAAATTCAATGCTTTTGGAATGCTCTTATCTAATTCGTATTTTGATAAAGATGCCTTTGAAATTGGACTACCATCAGCTTTCAATAATTCTTTTACATCATCTAATGTATAACCTAGAGCTATTCTTCTTTGTTTTATTCGATTTCCAATTGTCATATTTTTTCCAGGAAAGAGTTAATTTACCTGTTAACAAATTAACACTTTCCCGGCTATTTGTCTACTTATTTTATATACATTTTCTATTTTTTTTCATTTGTCTACTTTTTGCACATAATGTTTACTTGAGCTGCTTGGCGTCTTCTAAAACCACAGCAGATCAAAGGCAATTGGAACTCCAATCGAAAAGAAATTGGATTTTTGTTGATATTTTTTTGGATTATTTAATGGAACGTATTATGGGTTCACATCAAACCTATTATGGGTTCACATCAAACCTATTATGGGTTCACATCAACAAAATACCTGGCTCCCGCTATTTCCCCCTTTTTCATGCTGATACCTGACGCCTGCGTTCCGTCCACTGGAATGCATTCCGTCTCGGAGAAAAAATCCACACGGTTTGCATTTGGTCTCGGAGAAAAAATCCACACATTTTCAAGCAGGTAGGCGGAACGCAGGCCTTAGGCATCAACAAAATGGTTTGGAAAACGTCTCGGAGAAAAAATCCACATTTGTGTATGTGTAAAAGCCAGGCTCCCCGCTATACTATGAGCACACAATGGTATACACTTTTTTAGAGGGATCTGGTTTAGCGTTGAGAGATCTGGTTTTACGCTGGTAAATCTAGCCTTATCTTACTTAGGGCGAGAGAAATAGATAAACGCAGGATTGCTTGACATTACATGTTAGTATACATGAATGAGCAGTAGGAGATAAATGATGGGAATAAAACTGTATTCAAAAGGCGGTGCCGGAGAAGTAACCGGATCCCGCCACTATCTAGAAACTGAGGATGCGGTCATCCAGATAGATTGCGGGGCGTTTCAGGGACGGCGGGCTGAAGCTGAGCGGAAAAACCGGAACATCGACTCGGATGTTAGCGGCGTTGATGCCGTTGTACTCACGCACGCCCATTTTGATCACTGCGGGATGCTTCCGCTGCTGATAAAGGACGGGTATAACGGCAATGTCTTTGCAACCCCCGCCACCCGGGATCTCGCTTCCCTCATCATGATGGACAGCGCCAAGATACAAGCCCGCGATATCGAATTTCTGCGTAAAGAGGCCAAAAAGGCCGGGGAGACCTTTGAAGGCGAACCGCTCTACGATGAAAAAGATGCCATTGCCGCAGCCAATCAGATTATCACCGTCTCCTACGGCAGACCGCTTCCCATTGCGGCACATACCACACTCACCTTTGTTGATGCCGGACACATCCTCGGATCTGCGCTTGCGGTCCTCTACATCAAACATGAGGGAAAAGAGATTCGTGCTGCCTTCTCGGGAGATCTGGGGCGAAACAACAAGGCGATCATCAGGGATCCGCAGAAAATCCCCGATCCCGATTACCTGATCATGGAGAGCACCTATGGCGACCGGCTTCATGAAAATCAGGATGACGCCCTCAAGAAGCTCGCCAATATCGTCTCTTCCACAGCCGAAAAAGGCGGAAAGATCATCATCCCGGCTTTTGCCGTAGAGAGAACCCAGGAACTGATCTACATGCTCCACCTACTCACCGATCGAGGCAGCATCCCTGATATCCCGATCTTTGTCGACAGCCCGATGGCAACAAATGCTACCTCAATTTTCCGGGTCCACCCCGAATGCTATGATAAAGAGACGCATGATGCCTTCATCAAGCACCACAAAAACCCCTTCGGGTTCAACAACCTGAAGTACACGGCCAGTGTAGAAGAGTCAAAAGAGATAAATAACGTCAATGGCCCGGCTATCATCATCGCCTCAGACGGCATGTGCGAGGCGGGTCGAATTCGTCACCATCTTCTCAGGACAGTTGAAGATCCGCGAAACACCATTTTGATTGTCGGATATATGGCAGCTCACACCCTCGGCCGACGCATCAAGGAGAAACAAAAAAGAATTCGCATATTCCGCGGCCATTACAACCTAAAAGCCCGGGTGGAATCTATCGATGCCTTCAGTGCCCATGCTGATTACAGTGAGATCAGAGATTATATCAAGCAGCTCGATCTGAATCGACTCAAGAAGGTCTTCCTGGTGCACGGAGAGCCGGATGCCCAGCAGCACCTCAAGAAGATCCTGCTGGAATCAGGTGTGCGCGCCGTTGAGTCGGTGGCTTACCACAACACGTATGAGCTTAAATGAGTAGGCCCGACGGGGGCATGTGCCTGGCACTTCCACATACACAAACGTCCACAAAACGAGGGTTTCTGGAGAGTCAAATTTTTTCTGCAGAAAGAAATAATTTTTTTTGTGTAAAAGCCAGGCTCGTGCTCACGCGTCAGGCCCCTCACGACTGAAGAAGAAAATCAAGTGCATTGATGACTTTGATGCCTCGGTAATCAGCCGGCACGTCTTCATCAAGCGTGATGATAAATTTCGGGTAGTGATCATCTAAAGAAAGAAGCGGAGCCAGCTCGCGTTCAAGCGTTTTCTGATCCTGCACAGTTGCTGCAACCTGATAATACGTATACCCGCTTTCATCACGTTCATCAAACGTCACAAAATCAATCTCTCTATTTGGTGTCTCCCTATTTGCTGTCTCATTATTTGCTGTCTCATTATTTGCTGTCTCAATATTTGGAGTCTCAATATTTGGTGTCTCGTTGTTTGGAGTCTTGTTGTTTGGTGTCTCGTTGTTTGGAGTCTTGTTGTTTGCTGTCTCGTTATTTGCTGCCTGATTGTCTACTGTTCGGTTTTTTTCTGAACAGCTATTTGAACTCAGTTTATTTTTTCTCCGGTTATGTGCTATCCGACCGACATAAACCTCGGTTTCTCTCCGAAGCAGTTCTAGATAGATGATATTTTCCAGCACAAACCCTATATCACCAGCCCGGCTCCCGAGAAGAAGATACCGAAGCCCGATATCAGCGCAGTAGTATTTTTCCAAAGTTTTGAGATGTTCACGTCCTTTGATATCAAATCGTCCAACCCGGTAAAAAATAAAACTATCCAGCAGAGCTCTAATATATTTCTCTACCGTGTGGGAAGATATTTTTCTCCCGGCTGAACTCATAGTGTCAGCAATCTTTTTGATCGATATCAAATTCCCGACTCGATCAAACAGAAACCTGACCACACTCTCCAGCATCAACACATCCGATATACTGTTTCTTGTTACCACATCTTTGATGAGCACTGTACTGTAAATACCTTGGAGATAGTCCCTCAAAACTTCCGGTTTATCCCGAAGCACCACGGCATAGGGAAAGGAGCTGTACCGAACATAATCATTGAATGCCCTTCTCGCATGTATCCCATCATGCAAACCCCCCGTGTCTCTCATGTTTCTTTCATTACCGAAATTTTCGATTGATGACGGCCCGCTTCCTTTAGCAGAGAAAGAGTTCATCACGGCAGATGTGGCAGACATCGATGACTGCCCACTCTCGATAGCCGACAAATACTCTTTAAATGACAAGGGAAGCATCCTAATTTCCACATACCTGCCGGACAGAAACGTCGCTAGTTCGCTTGAGAGCAAATACGCATTCGATCCGGTAATGTACAGATCAATATCGCTGCGCGTATTCAGGCTATTTATAACTTTCGGGAAATCGATGACATTCTGGATTTCATCAAGAAAGATGTAATTCTTCGAATTGGAATTGGAGACCGCAGATTGATTGGAATTGGAGACCGCAGATTGATTGGAATTTGAGACCGCAGCTTGATTGGAATTTGAGACCGCAGCTTGATTGGAATTGGAGACCGCAGCTTGATTGGAATTGGAGGCTAGTTTTTCCTTGATATAAGCGTGAAGCTTTACCGCATCAGCCAACTCGGCATAGTCCATGTCCTCGAAATTAATTGACAGCAGTTGGTTTTCGCGCACGCCGATGCTCAGCAGGTAATCACGATACATCTGCAGCAGTGTCGATTTACCGCAACGTCTGATGCCCGTAATAACCTTAATGAGATCCGTATCCTTCAATTTCTTCAGTTTTTCCATATAGCGCGGTCGTGATATCATGAAAACAGTATAAGCTTCACCAACAGAACTGTCAACATTTTTGAACTACATTGCATATTAATATAATTTTGTTTACTTTTTTGCATTTGAGTTCAAAAAGTGCGCATTTTCTCTTCGAAACGATTTGCAAACCTCCGAAAAAATTTCTAACCCTTTTTACTGATGCCTGACGCCTACGTTTTGCCCACTGACCTTAAGATGTGGATTTGTTCTCCGATGAAGATGTGGATTTGTTCTCCGAGACCAAATGCAAATCGTGTGGATTTGTTCTCCGAGACCAAATGCAAACCCTGTGGATTTGTTCTCCGAGACGATTTGCACACAGCACCCGCACTGAAAAATTCCTCAATCAGAACCTCAATCAGAACCTCAATCAGAACCTCAATCAGAACCTCAACCAGGAACCGGAGAAAAAAACTTCCGTTATACTTTGACAATATCACTTTCGGACAAGATCGAAGAAAAAACTTCAAATAAAATTATTAAAATTATTGTGAAGCCTTCTATCCCGTGTTATAAAGAGTTTGAAGCAAGTTTGTGTCTTCAGCACCTGGACTTAAGCACCTGGACTTAAGCACCTGGACTTAAGCACCTGGACTTAAGCACCTGGACTTAAGCACCTGGACTTCAGCACCTGGACTTCAGCACCTGGTCTTCAGCACCTGGTCTTCAGCACTGGACTTCAGCACCTGGAATTCAGCACTGGAATTCAGCACTGGAATTCAGCATTAGAATTACGCACCTGGTCTTCAGCACTGGAATTACGTCCTGTTCATTATCAGTTAATCAATGGAGATATGCCATGAAGAGAGAAATAGAAATAACGAACGGCAATACAATAAAAAAAGCTCTAACTATTACCCTTGAAGACAGTTTTTTTTCAAATCGCCATTTTCTTGCCGATGTATATTCACCCTGTACTAACCCGCTCTGCACCTGTGGTGAGCTGGGTTTCTTGATATTTGAGCAGAGTGACAATTCCAATAAATCAGATCAGGCTCCTGTGTTCAGAT
>JAIPFS010000033.1 GCA_021736545.1 Spirochaetia bacterium
GCTCAATAGTTCAAGCTGAACTGCTGTATGGCGCAGAAAGAAGCATAAAAAAAGAAGAAAATTTAAAGAATATACAAAAATTTTTATTTCCATTTGAAATTGCAGCTTTTGGAGAAAATGAATCAAATTCCTATTCTAAAATACGAGCAGAATTAGAAAAAGAAGGAAAAGTAATAGGTCCAAATGATTTATTAATTGCAGCAACAGTATTGGAAAATGCTGGAATCCTGATTACTAATAAGGTAAAAGAATTTGAAAAAGTAAAGAACTTAAAAATAGAAAATTGGACAGAATAGAGCAGCAAAGATAACAAAATATTTAGGTGATATTATTTCCGGAAAAAATATTTCCGGTCCCCTGAACAATAACGGTCCTCTGTAAATTATTTTTCCTGTAAAAAAAAATATGTGATATACTCTTCCATCAATGAAGCCCCCTTGCTGCTGCAAAAAAATACCCCGAATTGCAGGAAGCGTTTGATTGAGTAAGCAAGCGTATAGAATTAGGGATGCTGCTGTGAAAGAACTGCGAAAACAAAAACTTATGATTAATAAAAAGGCTGATACAAAAGAACATTTCGGAAATAACAAATTCAACTTTCACTTCAGGAATTATTCCATTACCTGGAAAATGTGGCTTTCGTTTTTACTGATTATTCTCTCAAGCATAGTTATTCTCATAGTGATATCAAACAGACTTTCCTCCAAGGTGATTATCTCCCAGGCTATGACGGCATCGGGCAGAAATGTCACCCAGGTTGCCGAAAGGCTTGATGCGGCATTTGACAATATGAACAATTTGACCAAAATTGCAATATCCGATTACAGAATGCAGGAACTTCTAGAGGAAACCAAACGAGGGGAGCCTTATAACCTATATAATAAGCAGCAGCGGATGCAGGCAATACTCAATATTTTTGTTGATCCCCGTACAGAGCTGGAAGCGATGATCGTTTATGATACCCTTGGAAACACCTATTTCAGCGGTAATCTTACTATAGATGAACCACTTAATAGAAATGATCTACGTAAGATTGAGGATTCACTGACGCAGGAGAACCTGCAGCTTTGGACAGAAAATAGTTTAGTTTCTTATAAGAAAAACTTTCGTGATATTCATGGTGTTTCCCTCTATCGAAAGATATACAGCGGTCGATCGGCACAGGTTCTCGGCCTTATTCAGGCAGAAATGAATGAACGGATAATTGCAGATATGTACCGGAATACTAAAATCGGAGAAACGGGAAATATATTTATAGTGGACAGCAAGGGAAAGATAGTATCCCATCCTCAGGAAGAGCTGCTCTTTACAAATATCTCTCATGAATCTTACTATCCTGATATAATTGAATCAGACAAGGGCGGAGAAATTTACACTATCAGCGATAAAAAATCCATTGTGGTTCATCAGTCGTATCCCCGGATCGACTGGACTATTGTAGGAATTGCTCCCCTTCCTGAAATTCTGGGAACAGCAGATCAAGTTACTGCTCAACTAATCATTTTGGGACTTTTTGCTATAATCATTGCTACCATTGCCTCTTTTCTGCTGTCATCCAGTATAACAAGACCAATTAAAGATTTAAAGAAGACCATTCAAAAAGCTGGAGATGGTTATTTGGAAGAGCGGGTTGTCCCCCGGGGGACTGATGAAATTGGTGTGCTGACCAATGAGTTTAACTACATGCTTGATCGTCTGCACGGACTAATGAAAAAGAATATCCAGGAACAGAAAAAAATCAGGCAATATGAATTATCTCTGCTCCAGTCCCAGATTAATCCGCATTTCCTGAACAACGCCCTTGAGAATACCTGCGGCCTTATAGATCTAGATAAAAAAGAGGAATCAATAGATTTATTAACTGATATTGCCGGTTTTTATCGTTCAGTTCTGTCCCGAGGAGAAGATATTATTACTATTCGGGAAGAACTTGTAAATGTTGATTTGTATGTAAAAATTCTTAATGTTCGCTATAACGGCAGAATCGAATTTATTAAGCATATTGATCCGCGTATTCTAGATAATAAAATTGTAAAATTAACCCTGCAGCCGCTAATAGAAAACGCTATTTATCATGGTCTGAAAGAGAAGCGGGGACCATGGCGACTGTCTTTGAATGGCTATGTTGAAGATGAAGAAGTGAAAATTGAACTTGAGGACAATGGTATTGGTATATCCGGAAGTGAAATTAATAAAATCACGGATCCCATTGAGAGAAAGCATGTACCCCGAAGGCAGCATATCGGGATTCATGCTACACGGGAAAGAATTAGGATCTATTTTGGGGGTGAATATGGTCTGCAGTTCATCTCCTTGGAAGGAAAAGGGACAAAAGTGATCATTAAACTGCCGAATGACGCAGAATTTTCCGAGTAACGAACAAAAGCGAGGTTCAGTGTAATGTACAGCAGTGAAAGACAAAAAAAATATACAGTTCTCATAGCGGATGATGAATATTTAGTGCGGGAGAGACTCAAAAAAAATATCGACTGGGATGGATTGGGTCTTGAATTAATTGGAGAGGCTGAAGATGGTGAGGAGGCCCTGCATATAATTGAACAATCTGTACCGGATATTGCTGTCATTGATATAAATATGCCCATTCTTAACGGTTTAAAGCTGATACAGATCATTAATACCAATTATTCGGGAACAAAAACGGTTATTTTATCTGGATATAATGAGTTTCATTATGCTCAGGAAGCAATTCGCAATAATGTTGTAGAGTATCTGCTGAAACCCATGAAAAAAACAGACTTGGAAAGGGTTCTTAAAAAAGTTATCAGCATGCTTGATAAAGAAAAACATGCTGAGCATCAGCGGAATAAAGCCAGAAAAGTCAATGAAGAGCTGGTTCAGCAGAATGATGTGCATCAGCTGAATCGCCTGCTGCTAGGTTGTACCATGACAAAGGAAGTATCCAGGTACGTAAAGAAGCTGCTTGACAGGAATGATGGACTCTTTCTGCATATGGTCTGCGTTACCCAGGCTGCTCGCAGAACAAAGGGGGAAGCTTCAACTGCGGATGGTTTAAGAGTAATAAGGGGTAAAGGGGATGAATCTCATGTACCTGATGAAAAAAAGGTGGATGATCAGTATATTAAAACTTTCTACAATGCACTGTTTTACTATATTGAAAACAGAATAATGCAGAGAACCTATTTTATTTATCATTTTCCAGCTGTGTTCGGTGGTGAGCTGCTTATGGTAAAAACAAAAAGCCCTGAGCTCCCCCATCTAGAAGATTTTCTGAAAAAGTGGGAAAAAATACAAAGTGCTGATAGCGACATAAGCAAGTTTATGAGCATTGCAGTCTCAAATCAATTTGATAAGGAAGTTTCATTAAGCTGCCGATATCATCAAATCAGAAAAGCGCTGCTGGACCGCTTTTTCTATCCGGAAAAAATAATTTTTCCAGTCAAGCAGAAAGACGGCGAAGTACAGGATATACAGTACATGGTAAATCAATGGAATCCTGTTTTTGAAAGAAAAGCCTTAGATCCCGTAGAAACTCTTATAAGTGAGCATTTTAACCGTTTGAAAGAGATATCTCATGGAGTTCTGCTTGAAAAATATCTGCAGGCAGTTCTCTTGAAAATCGATGATATGGTTAAACAGAATCAGATGATAGCTGCCGATGAAACCTGGGAAGGTGTAGATGCTCTTCGTTTATTGGAACGATTTGATAATCTTGATGATGTAGAAAAGTGGCTGACAACTATGATTAGGCACATTATTGAAGAATATCTGGCAGAAGATGAAAAGGATCACAGTTTAAGCGAACGAGTAAAACAGTATATTGATGCATCATTCGGTGATCCAAGCCTCGATTTACAGACCATAGCCTTTCAGGTGTATGCTCACCCCAACTATATCAGTACCTGTTTCAAGAGGGATATGGAAATGGGGATCTCTTCCTATGTGAAAAAAGTGCGACTTGCTCATGCAAAGGAGATGCTGGAGAATTCGTGCATACAGGTAAAGGATGCAGCCTGGATGGTTGGATTTACGGATCAGTATTATTTCAGTAAATGCTTCAAAAAAGAGTTCGGCATATCCCCGAAGAGTGCCTGCAGCAAATAATGAGTTTTTCTTAAAGGCATTATACTGTATTGAACATATTTAATAAGCCAACCTTAAAAATTTTCTAAAATCACATAACAGGATTCCATGTACAGCTGAATAAAGCTCTCTTAGAATCTAAACCATAATTTACAAAAAAGGAGTTTTGAAAATGAAAACAAAAGTGAGTGTGTTTGTATGTCTTTTGCTGATTGTTCCCTTTCTGGTTTTCGCCCAGGGATCATCTGAAGAACAGAAAGCAGCAGAAGAGGATGACGTTGAGGTTACAATAGTTTCACGATGGTCCGAAGAGATCCCTTCATCAATATTTTTTCGTGAACATCTGACAAAAATGTCTAATAATGATAATGGCATTACTATAATACAGGATCATGTTAATGATGAGATGTCATATTATGATAAACTTCGTACAAAGTTTGCAACAGGTGAATTCCCCAACGTTTTCTTTGATTACGGAGGCGCGAGAACTATTGATTATGTTAAGAGCGGGATTTTAGTGGACCTAAAACAATATCTTGACGCAGCCCCTGAATGGAGAGATGGATTTATGCCGTTATTCGATAAATGGGAATATGAAGATTATCCTGGTATTTGGGGTGTTCCAGCTGAGTTCTATGCAGTTGGTATTTTTTATAATAAGGAAATATTTGATGAAGTTGGTATTCAGCCCCCCGAAACTATGAAAGAATTTGAAGATATTAGTGATAAATTATTAGAAGCTGGGTATATTCCACTAGCCCTAGGTGAAAAAGATATCTGGAGAGCAGGACATTTTAGTAATAATATTATTTTGAAAAAGTATGGAGCTCAAGCTGTAACTGATCTTGCCAAACGTTCTCTTGCCTATGATTCTCCTGAAATGATAGAGGTTTATGAAATGATCCAGGATTATTATGAAAGAGGCTACTTTGGTCCGAATCCAGTTAATATGGATTACAATATGGAGAAGACAGCGTTTCATACCGGAGAGACTGCTATGCATATGGATGGCAGCTGGTATCTGGGAGAGGGCACGCAAAGTCCTATTGGAGATAATATCGGAGTGTTCCCATTTCCTGCTATAAATCCCAAATATAAAAATTCCTGGCAAGGAGGAGCTGCTGGAGGATTTTCCGTAGTAGATACAGGAAATGAAAAAGAAATAGAAGCGGCGATAGAAATAATAAAATCTATAACAATTCCTGAATACATGAAAAAACTTCAGCGTGTGAATGAAGGTGGTGTCTATCCGGTGAAATTTACCCCCGATAAATCTGTAGTTGGTGATCTCACTATAGAATATATGGACTTAATACAAAGTGCTGAAGAATTTAGAGATGATATTCAGACATATGATCCCCTTTCTTCTTTATTAGAAACGGTACGTCTAGCCCTTCAAGGTCTATTTGTGGGAAAAACACCCCAAGAATGTGCAAACGAAATTGTAGCTGAAATTGAAGCTAGAGAATAATGTTTGTGAAATAATAATTAAAGTTGATAAATATTTCTTCCGGTTTGTTTGTTAAGTTAAGAAAAATGTATTTCATTTCAAATTATTAAACAGCGAACCGGAATTCTTTTTCTTTTGCAAAGCACTTTTAAAAATTCAAATAAATCATGGTGTTTTTGAGTGTATTCTAATCGGAGGGGAAAATGGTTATTGGTAAAAAAAGGAGCCAATTAGTTTGGGGAATGCTTTTTCTGCTTCCTGCTTTAGCGATTTACATAACATTAATGATAGCACCGGTTTTCCAATCTATCTATATGTCTTTTTTTACCTGGAATGGGATTGCTAGATCTCCAATGGTATTTGTGGGTCTTAAAAACTATTCCCGAATATTCAGTGATTCAAAATTTTGGAAGTCTCTTATAAATGTAGGCTGGTTCCTAGCTGGTGGTTTTATTGTACTTATGCCTATATCATTCGTATTGGCCCACTTAATAACAAAGAAAACCAAGACAGCACATTTTTATAAAACGGTGTTCTTTTTTCCAGTTGTACTTCCAATGACTGCTGTTGGTTTAATGTGGACGTATCTTTTGTATCCTGACGGTGGATTGATTCCTCAAATCATGGATTTCTTTCATCTTCCAAAGGTGAACTTTCTTGGTGATCCAGATATTGCAATAATTAGTGTTGTACTCGTAAATGAATGGATTTTTGCTGGCTTGAATATGCTTATTTTTGCTGCAGGACTTGTTGCCATTCCTGGGGAGCTATATGAATCTGCAATGATTGCCGGTGCAAGTGGATGGCAGCAAATCCGTTTTATAACCTTACCATTAATGAAAGACTCTTTCAAAATATTTTGCATACTGTGCGTAACAGGATGTGTAAGACATTTTGATCTAGTTTTTGTTATGACTGGGGGAGGACCTTCTCATGCAACTGAGGTTCCGGCAACACTTTTGTATAATGAAGCATTCAAATACAGGAATTTTGGAACAGGGAATGCAATAGGTGTTTTTATTCTGATACTTGGTATTTCACTGAGTTATCTCATGAACCGATTGCTTGAATCTGAAGATTAAATCGCAAGGAGATATTCCATGGTTATTAAGAGACTTTCAATTGGCACACTTTTAATAGGCACATTTGCTGTGATATGGTCAGTTCTCACAATTTATCCATTTATCATAACTATATTTTCAAGCTTAAAAACAAATGATGAAATATTTGGAGCTATGCTCCAGTTACCCTCTGTTCTGCGATTTGAAAACTATATAACCGCAATTGTTACTGCTAATATGGGAAGAAGTATTATAAATTCAATTTACTTATCGAGTTCATCGACATTAGTTTTAGTTATAACAGCAAGTCTCACATCTTTTGTATTTGCTCGGATGAATCTAAGATTTACAAAAACGCTCTATATGCTCTTTATTCTGGGAATAATTTTGCCAATTCATGCAACATTAATTCCCTTAGCAAAGATGATTTCATCACTTCCGTTATTGAAGAGCAATAGTTATCCTACATTAATGTTAATATATGTCGCATTCCAGCTTCCCATATCTGTTTTTATAATAACAGCTTTTATGAAAGGTATCAGCAAGGAGCTTGATGAGGCTGCTGTTATGGATGGGTGCTCTCTTCCTCGGCTCTTTTTTCAAATTATCCTGCCAATATCAAAACCGGCAATTGCAACATCAGCAATTATATCATTTCTTTTCTTTTATAATGAGCTTATTTTTGCCGTTGTTTTCTTAAGTGAAAAAACTAAATATACAATTTCGCTCGGTATGCTTCAATTTGTAGGTTACAGAATTGTTCAGATGGGGCCGATTTTTGCTTCCATAGTGATTTCAATTATTCCTATGATTACTATATATCTGCTTTTCCAGAATCAAGTGCAGCGTGGTATGGTTGCTGGGGCAGTTAAAGGATAAATAGTATTTCATGCTGCTCACAATCAGTTGCAGCACTTGATATTTAAAAATTTTAAAAAAGAGGTTACCATGAGAAATCCATTATTGCCAAACCGAGAAATCCATCTGGACTTTCATACTTCAGGACGTATACCGGGAGTAGGAGAAGGTTTTGATGCTGATGCTTTTGCACAGACATTTAAAGAGGCCGGAATTACGGCAGTTTGTCTCTTTACCCGGGGGCATCACGGCTGGTGCTATTATCCGAGTGAAGTAGGGGAGCAGCATCCCCATCAACAGAAAAAAGACCTTTTAGGGGAACAGTATGAGGCTCTAAAGCGGGCAGAAATTGTGCCTTCCCTGTATACTACTGTCTGCTGGGATGAATTGCAGGCGGAAAAACATCCAGAATGGCTCTGTTTGAGGGAAAATGGCCAAGTCATGAAGATCTACTCCCTGACGGGAGAATCCCTTGGAACATTCCAGGCGGGCTGGAAATTCCTCTGCTGGAATTCACCCTACAGAGACTATGTTCTTGCCCAAAGTCAAGAGGCAGTTGCCAGATTTCCTGATGCAGATTATCTGTTTGTTGATATCCTGTTTAATGATGAACCCTGCTGCTGCCCCTATTGTACAGACAGGATGAAAAAACATGGTCTGGATCCGAATAATCCGGAGGATCGGGAGAAAAACAGTCTGGATTCTGCACGGGAATTTATGGAATTCCTGAATGCGGGTGTGCATGAAATTGTTTCTGATATGCCGCTTTTTTATAATAGCCGGCTCAGGGTAACTGGTGACGTTGAGAAAGGCTCAAAACCGGAGTTGAAATATCTCGGAGTAAATATTGTTGAGTCTCTTCCCTCCGGTCCCTGGGGATATAATCATTTTCCGCTATTTGCACGCTATTTCCAGAATTTTAAACACAAAATGATGGGACATACAGGTAAATTCCAGAAAATGTGGGGAGACTTCGGGGGGCTGAAAAATCAGGCCGCCCTGGATTATGAAGTGATGCGTATGATGGCTTTCGGTGTGGTCGCCTCTATTGGTGATCAGCTGCCGCCGAACGGACTGCTGGATAAAGCTACCTATGAGCTCATCGGAAAAACATATAACAAAGTGTCCTCCTTTGAGAAGCATCTAATCGGATCAGAGCCGGTGGATGAAATAGCAGTTATGCTGTCAAAGGAGGAGCTGAGAGTATTTGGAAGCGCACAGGATATTGAATACGGATCCATGAAGTTATTAACCCAGCTGCAGTACCAGTTTTCTTTTGTTGATTATGAAAGTGACCTGCAGAATTTTTCTGTTGTAGTGCTTCCCGACTCCATCCAAATTGATGAAGCTATGAAGAAAAAGCTTGAATCCTATATCAGAAGCGGAGGGAAAATTCTTGCTTCCTATCGAAGCGGATTTGATGAATCTGGAACATGGGCGCTCGGGAATATGCCGATTACCGTAAATGGAGATTATCCCTATGAACCCTATTACGTGTATCCCGTCAATGAAATGAAAGATACGGCGGTTATTGAGGATACCGATCACGTGCAGTATCTTGGCGGTGCAGCCGTCAAAATTCAAGAGGGCGCAGAAAGCAGTCTGAAGGTTCTTGCTGCTATAACAAACCCCTATTTTAATAGACGCTGGGATCATTTCTGTTCACATTTACAGACGCCGCCTAATCCTGATGATAGGACTCTGAATCCTGAAATGATATACAATGGGAGTAATACAGTATATTTTGCGAGTAAAAAATTCTCCTGCTATAATCAGTTTTCTTCTAAATGTGACAAGCATATGGTCAATTATGGTCTTGAGTTATTGCTGAATGGAGAAAAACGTATAAATTCGAATCTTCCAAGTACTGCTGAAGCAGTTCTGAGAAGATCTCCACTGGATGAGAACACCTTTGTGTTGACTATTCTCCATTATGTTCCCCAGAGGAGAACTGAAACCATTGATATTATTGAAGATACGATTCCGCTGCATAATATCTGGATATCCATTTTTGTAAAGAATATAAAAGTTTCAACCGTTATGGAAGCTCAAAGTCAAACTGAACTGCAATTTATCCAGAAGGATGATCGGGTAGAGGTGGAAATAGATACGATTAATGGGTATACGGTACTGATTATTTCCTAATATCTTCTAAAAGCGACGGCGGCACAAGGTCACAAAGCTTTTTGATGGAAAAGCTCTTAAGAGGGGCTTTTGTGTCACAATAGTTGAACCACTTACTTAAAAAAAGTGATGCAGTTCACGGGCAGCTGAAAAGTAACCGTGACTGCATGCTGCATCCTCTATCCGAGCCAAGCCTGGGAATCCTGTATTCCCCTTGAGAATATCGAAGCGTTCTACTTTGCGGATAGAAATTTTAGCAGCTGACCTTTTCCCACTGCATTCATCTTTATTGACCTTTATCTCCGCATTTATCGGGTTATGCTCCCCTTTGGGTGCTCTTTTTGGTAAACTCCATCTAATAGTGAGTTTATCAGTTCACAATTCCCGATCTATCAACTAGAATATGTGTACTGGTGATGTTTCAGCTATGCATTATTGATACTGCAGTTCGTGGAACTCACCGAAACAGTAAAGCTGGAAGTAGA
>JAIPFS010000034.1 GCA_021736545.1 Spirochaetia bacterium
CGGAATGTGTGAAAACCTCACCCCCGCTTGATTGAGAGCCGGAAAAAGGGTATACCTAGTCCTATGATACAGCACTCTTTTCACAACCACACAGTACTTTGCAAGCATGCTGATGGCTCCGTCGCGGATTATGTCCAGGCAGCCGTGCAGAGCGGGCTCGCCTCCATCGGCATGAGCGACCACATCCCATTTCCCGACGGAAGGTGGGACCATACACGCATGGACCTTGATCAGCTCGGGGCATATGTCCAGGAAGTCTCCCGAGCAAAATCGCGCTATCCGGAAATAGATGTGTTTCTCGGAGGTGAGTGTGAGTGGGTCCCTCAATTCAGTGACCATTACCCAATGCTGAAACATCAGTATGGATTTGAATATCTTATAGGCGCTCCCCACTGGATTCCCATGGATGATGCTTCCTGGGTCGGCTACACTCACTTGAAAACGGCAGCTCAGCTGAGAAGCTTTGCCGCCTACGTCCAGGAGAGTATCGAAACGGGACATTTCCTCTATTTTGCCCATCCCGATGTCTTTCTTGCGGGTTATACAAGGTGGGACGAAAACACCCAGGCATGCGCCAGAGACATCATCCGCACTGCAGCCGCCGAAAACGTCCCGCTGGAACTCAATGCCAACGGTTTCAGGAAGAAGAAAATTATCGACGGGCATGGCAATCTGCGTGCACAATATCCTGTGCGGCAGTTCTGGGAGCTTGCTGCGGAGGAGAATATTTCTGTGATTGTCGGTGCCGATGCGCATACACCCGGACACGTGGCGGATTCTACGGAGACCTGCTACGCCTGGATCGAGGAGCTGGGGCTGAGGGATGTGCAGGGGGAGCTGTACCGCAGCCTTAAGGATGCAGCCGACAGCAGTAATGACGGCAATGGCCGTACTGGCGAGGATGGCACTAAGGACTTTCATCCCGGATCTGACGAGGATGGCGAAGTTTTGGATCACAATGGACGGAGAGCTGTTCGTGCTTAAGTAAGGTCTGCAGTTCCGGACGCTTCAGCATCAGAATATCTAATCATAAAGTTTTATCTTTTCACAAATTACATAGCGGTGTACAATTATCACAGGATATCTTGGAAAGGCCTAAGGGATAACGATATGATTCGTCTGTCTTCAGAAGATAAAATTGCACTGCAGCAGGAACTCAATCGGATAAATATAAACCGAGCAAAAATTACGGCGCTTATTCTGCTTGCTTTGGAGTTTTTGATGATTGTTGTTGCTTTTTTTCGGGGTATCCCTTCCGAAAAACCTGAATCCTACTATATGACCATGTATCTTGTTTTCATTGCGGCCATGTTTGCCTACTCAGCTGTGTTTATAGTTCTCAGCAGGAAGGTTGAGACACATGGGCGTCATATTCTTGCGGCTGGAATTTCCTTCAGTATTCTGGTTCTTGCCTGGTGCGGAGGGATATCTCTCCTTGATCAGTACTCCAGCGGACAGATCATCGTCTATACAGCTGCCAGTATCTGCATAGCTGCTGCTCCCTTATTCAATCTCCGGACAAGCCTGCTTGTGTTTCTGCCGGTTCATATCATTTTCCTGATGCTGCTGCCGCACTTTCAGCCGGACAGGGATATTGTGTTTGCTAATGTGATTAATAGTACAACGTTCTTGTGTATTGCTTTGGGGATCTCCTACATGCGCTTTAATAAACAGGTGGAGGATTATGTAAAAGAGAAGATTATCCGGGAAAAAACGCAAGCTCTGGAGGAAGCCAATCAAAAACTTGATGTATTTGCCCATATTGATGCGCTGACCGGTATCGCCAACCGACTGTATTTTGAAGAGGAGCTGCAATCTTGGGTGGAGCAAGCCCAGAGGAACGAACTGCATCGGGAATGCTCTATCATCCTGATGGATATCGACTATTTTAAAGAATTTAACGATACCTATGGACACATTCGGGGAGATTTGTGTCTAAAGCAAATTGCAGAGGCCTTGAGCAGTGCGGCAGCATCATATGATGGTCTGGTTTGCAGAATCGGGGGAGATGAGTTTGCTTTGCTTCTTCGAGAAAAAGATGAACATTCGGCCCAGGGGCTGTCCTGCCTTGTACAGCAGCGGGTGGAGCAGGCGGCGATAGAACACGAAAATAGTCGCGGTAAAAAGTTGGTGACAGTAAGCTGCGGTGTGGGTTCGGGAAATATCGAGAGCTGGGATACTGTTACAAAAGTGATGGAGCTGGCAGATAAGGACCTGTATCGTGAGAAAGCCTTGCGGAAACAGGGTGATCTTTGAACTCTTGAATTGAGTGCGAACAGAAAAGCGGTAAAATTTTACATATTGTGGTAACTGTGCGGGCAATGGTTTCTTGAGTTTTATGAAAAAATTTGCTTGCAGGGGAAGAGAACGTGTGCTACAATTTAGTTGCAAATGCAATAGTTGCATTTGCAATAATTGCATATACAACTAAAGGGTGGAAAGATGATACAACTGAATATTGATGATGCCGGCGGTTATCTCATAGAATTAGCAGAACAATCACTCAAAAAACGACTCATAAAAAAATTTAAGCAGCATTCTATAGAAATAACTCCCTTTCAATGGGTTGTTCTTTATCGTTTATGGGAAAAAGATAAGCAGACACAGGCCGAACTCTCTTCCAAAACATTTAAGGATCATCCCTCTATGACAAGGGTTATAGACGGTTTGCAGAAACATGGCTTTATTCGCCGTGAAATCAATAAAATCGATAGAAGATCAAATATTATCAGTTTGACTGAACAAGGCCGTTCCATGAAGAAAATTCTTCCCCCTATAGTGGAAGAACATTTACGAGAAGCATTAGTAGGGGTTACGAAAGAAGAACTTGAGATAATGAAAAAGTGTCTGCGAATTATTTGTGAGAATACAGCGGAGAAATAAAGATATCCGCTGAAAAAAATAAAAGGAGAAAAAAATGAGAAAACTGTTATTTTTCTTGATGATGATGCTGATAACGTTTTCGTTGGCAGCAAAAGGTGATCAGGAAGGGCAGCCTGATGCAAAGGGAGATGCTGAAGTACTGCGAGTGTGGAAATTTGGGGGACCGCAGCATGAACGAGAATATATGATAGATAAAATCAAGGTATTTGAAGAGAGAAACCCGGATATCGTAATAGATTGGGTCTACCAGAATTATGCAGAACGGAGAACCAAAGTAATTACAGCAGATAAAGCCGGGAATCTCCCAGAAATAATTCTTAGTGACGGACAAAGTATTCCGGAATTTGCCGCACTAGGTATTATCAAAGATTTAGAAGAAATAGATCCCAATAAAACGGCAGAATGGGAAGCAAAATTCGTGCCTGAAGCCTGGGATACAGGAAAGTATGAAGGCTCTTTATTTGGAGTTTCTACCTATGTTGATACCGCATCAATGATAGCCTATAACACAGAAATGTTCAAGGAAGAAGGTATAGTTGATAATGATGGTAACCCCCGTCCACCTCAAGATTGGGAAGAAGTAATTGAGATAGCTAAACTTTTTTCAAAAAAAGGAATCGCTGGAATTGCCTTGCCTGGCAGCAATGCGCCAAATGATACATTGATCATGGAGGGCATAGCTTATCGTAATGGAGGAAGATTAATAGATAATGGTACGGTAAGCGTAAATGGTCCGGGTTTTGTAGATACCATGGAGTTCTATAAAGAATTAGTTCCTTATGCACAGAATGGTTTTACGGATACGAATTTTCGTCAAGCAATGGAGTTGTTTTTTCAGAATCAGTCTGCTATGGCATTTACCATGTCTTATGCACCGATACTTCGTCAGTCTCTTGGGGCTCCCGCAGACTTCCCCTACAATATAGCTCCTTTCCCTGGAATGAAAACACCTTCCGGAAACTTTGATCCTGCCAGCTTTATCATGACACCGACTGCCTGCTTCATGATTCCTGTAAGTGTTGAAGGTGAGAAACTTGATGCCGCAATGCGGTTTGTTGACTTCTGGATGACTGCAGAAGCACAGGAGGGATGGTCAGGCTCTGTAATCGAGGGAAGAGTCCCGATAATGAAGTCTAATCTTGAGAGTGCTGATTTTGCTAGAATATATCCGGATTTGGCAGAAGCGTATAAAAATGGGACCCTGTTTGACGGTGCTCTCCCAATGCCGGGTTTCAAGGGTCTTGCTGAATCAGAGCAACTGCTGATTGAAGCTTATCAGAAAGTACTTTTAGGTGTTGAAGAGCCTAAAGAAGCTTTTGATGCTATTCAGCCGAAAATTCAGACTATTTATGATGAAGCCCAGTAATGAAGCTCTGAAATGAAGCCCTTTAAGCCTTAAGAAATTATTGTGGGCTCTTTGAAAAGAATACTTTATCAGTAGATGTATGAAAGACCTGAATTTCGAAGGTAGATTCATGCAGAAGACAAAGAGCTCGCAATACATATCAAAAAACAAAACATAAGCAGGAGAAACACATATGGACCCTCGTGAAAGACTGCTTTCTACGTTATTTCATAGAAAGCATGATAAAGTACCGCTGGATATATTTAGTTTTAATGGATATTCAACTCCGACGGTTATTGGCCTGAAAGGTTCCCAGGTATATCCTGAAGCATATGCCTGCCCTGATGATCCGGGAAGAAAACGTATTTCTGAATTACTTGCTGATAAAATTGCAGTTCAATATCCAGTTTCATCAGGTGTTAACAGGTATATGGCAATTCCTCCACAAAGAATAAAGGAAGAGCTTATAGAGGAAAACGAAAAGCATATCCTTGTAAAACAAATAATTGATACCCCGAAGGGAAAGCTTGAAGCAGTCCTGGAGAGACGTGCAGACAGTATAGATAATATCTGGACCCTTGAATATCCAATAAAAGAACTATCTGACCTGGAAAAGCTTGCCAGTGTTCCCTGTGAAATTCCGCAGAATATGGATGTGATTACCCCTGAAACATACAATGAAGTAATTTCTGATAGGAAATCGGTGGTTTACAGTTATATATCTTCGCCTTTTGTGTGTGTGGGCGGAGCTATGTCGTATGAAGATTTTTTATTTGCATGTGCTGCAGAACCAGATTTAATTGGCGAATGTGTAGATATCTGTAAAACGAGGATTCATGCTATTGCAGATGAATTACTCGCAGAAAGGTGTCTGGATGTTGTGTGGATAGGAGGAAGTGAGTGGTTGACCCCTCCCATGAGTTCTCCTGATTTGTATAGACAATTTGTGGTGGAACCTGAAAAAGAAATTATTGAAAAAGTACACGAACATGGCGGGCTTGTACATGTTCATTCCCATGGTAATGTGGCCTCTCCGATTATTGATATGGTTATTGAGCGCGGAGCTGATTATTTTGAGCCAGTTGAGGCTCCGCCGGATGGAAATATTGTTTTTTCAGATGCAAAAGAAATTGCAGATCATAATCTTGTATTAGGAGGAAATATTGAGCTTTCTCTCATGGAGAACGGTACCACAGATGAAGTGAGAGCAGCGGTAGAGAGGGCTTTTGAAGGGAATAAAGGAAATATGGTCTTAGCGATATCCGCACCTACAAATAGACCGCGCATTCATTCCCAGTTTGAGCAGAATATACATATGCTGGTCAGCACCTGGGAGCGTATGGGAGATATAGAATGAAAACAAAGTCTTTGACATATGAACAGCAGCAGAAGAGATTGTCACAAATATTTGTTTTACCGGGGTTCTTTTTAATAACACTCATAATGGTGGGAGTGGCAATATACAGTTTTGACTTGTCATTCAGGAATATTGAATTGCTGAGCGGTAGTGATAGCAGCAACTATGTCGGCTTTACTACCTACCGAACTGTTCTGTCAAATACAGAAACCCTCACTGTTATAAAGAATTCACTGATCTGGGTCTTTACTGGTACATTCTTTGTGGTTTTTTTAGGAGTATTAACCGGATATCTTGTTTCAGACAGTAAAAATACCATTTCCAGATTGAGCAGGGCCTTCATGCTGGTTCCCTGGGTGATGCCTGGAGTCGTTGTCGCTGGTTTATGGAAGTGGATGTATAACACGCAAAACGGTCTTATTAACGAATTATTTATGAAAATAGGCATATTTGAAAAGGGGTTTCCCTTTCTTGGAACTCCTGAAACTGCTTTATATGCCGTATCTGCAGTCATAATTTGGAGACTCTTCCCCATGTTTGCTTTAATTACAGCAGCAAGTATTCAATCTATAGATACTTCTCTTTATGAAGCCGGAAGGGTGGACGGAATTAATGGTTTTCAGGAATTTTTCTATATAATCATTCCTCACATAAAATACCAAGTTATGACCATGGGGATAACAAATCTCATTTGGATAATGAATAATCTTGTATTTGTAAATGTAATGACAAAAGGCGGGCCCCTTTATTACAGTGAAATAATACCTGTGTATATGTATAAATTGGGATTTCAATATGGAAAACTCAGTCAGGCTGCGGTTGTGACAGTTTTGAATTTATTTCTCTTAAGTATTTTCTGTGTCATTTACTTCATCATATACCGTAGAAACCAAAAGGTTGATTAGGAAAGAATTATGAACAAAAATAAATCTAATAAGATGTTAATGCTTATTATAAAAGATGCTGCAGCAATAGGAATATTACTTATCGTGCTGATCCCTCTTGTTTGGCTTATATCGGCAGGATTTAAAACGCAAAGTGATATACAGCAAATCCCGATAAAGATTTTCCCGAGTACAGTAACTTTAAAACCCTTTTATGATGTATGGCTTGATAAAACTGGAAGCGGTACCATGTGGTTACGATACTTTTTTAACACAGTAAAAATTGCCTCTCTCACCACCTTGATAGTAATCAGTTTTGGAACAATGATTGGTTATGGGCTGGCACGATATAAGCTGAAAGGAAGTGGTATAATTCTGAATATCCTATTAATTGCTCAGCTTTTTACCGGTCCAGCTCTATTAATTCCTGTATATGTAGTTATTGCTAAGATTGGATTATACGACACGCATACAGGCTTGATTTTAGTCCTCCTTGTGTTCCAAGTCCCCTTTGCCTCGTGGCTCTCTTATAGTAATTTTCAAAATCTTCCAAAAGAGTTAGAGCAGGCGGCTTTCCTTGATGGCTGTTCTCCACTGGGCGCTTTTTTACGGATCACATTACCCTTAAGCAGAATAAGCATCTCCACTGTAGGTCTTATGTCCCTGCTTCTTACTTGGAGTGAGTATCCTTTTTCAGTTGCACTTCTCGAAAACCAGAGGAATTTGACTATATCTATTGGGCTTGCGCGATTTATCACTGCTTTTAATGTCTATTGGAATCAGATGGCGGCAGCATCAATTATTATTGGTTTGCCTGTATTGCTCATACTGATTTTTACACAACGCTATTTTGTACAAGGTATGATGGCAGGAGCAATAAAATGAAATTACCGAATATTGTATTTGTTTTTTCTGATCAGTGGAGGTATCAAGCCGTTGGTTATACCGGAAATCAGGATGTGTTCACCCCTAATATTGATGCGTTTGCTCAAGAATGCTGTAATGTTACACAAGCAGTTTCCCCCTGTCCTGTCTGTTCTCCCTACCGGGCTAGTTTAATAACGGGACAGCTTCCGCTTACCCATGGAGTTGTCGTAAATGATGTTCCTGTGAAAACATCAAGTCCAGGATTTGGGAATATTTTCAAGAAGCTTGGGTATGAGACTGGATATATTGGGAAATGGCATATCAATGGGCAAGGAAGACAAGCTCCAATACCGAAAGAGAGAAGATTCGGTTTTGATTATTGGAAAGTCCTGGAGTGTGGTCATTCCTATCGTAATTCTGCCTATTATCATAATGATGATACTGATTTATCTTATTGGGACGGCTATGATGCATATGCCCAGACGGAAGATGCTGTAAGCTTTATGCATAGAAGAATAGAAAAACAGAAGAGCAGCGGTAACGGGAAAGAGAATCCGTTTTTGTTAGTCTTAGCATGGGGGCCTCCACATGCTCCGCCTCCATATGAGAAAGATTCTCCATATAATCAATACCCCGATGATGTTAAAGATCTCTATAGTGCAGAGGCTTTGCACGTAAGGGACAATGTTCCTGAGGGAGATGTTGAAACTTCAAAAAGCTTGATGCAGGGATATTATTCTCATTGTACTGCTTTGGATAATGCTTTTCAGCGGATTGTAGATTATCTAAAAGCATCGGGAACCTATGAGGAAACACTCATTGTATTCACCTCCGATCATGGCGATATGCTCGGCTCACAAGGCTTATGGAAAAAACAAGTTCCTTTTGAAGAATCACTGCGAGTGCCTTTACTGATGCATATTCCAGAAGAATACGGAGGGGATTCAGGAATATATGATGATGCTTTATTTGAACCTCAGGATATGATCCCTACCTTACTTGGCATATTAGGTCAAGAAAAGCCTGCATATTTAGAGGGATTTGATTATTCTCAGTATCTGCTGAATAAAGAAACAATTGCAGAGGACAGTGCTGTTCTTTCTATTTACCAGCCGGGGGGGCAATGGTGCAGGGATAGTGATGGAGGTATTCGCGGTTTTTCCGGAAGGGAATATAGGGGTATCCGTACAAAAGAATATACCTATGTAATAGATAAAAATGGACCATGGCTGATGTACAACAATAAAAAAGATCCCTTGCAAAAAAATAATTTAGCTTATAATAAAGAGTATGAAGAGATTAAGAGCAACTTGCACCGTTCACTGTTAAGAAAATTGTCTGAAAGGAATGATGATTTTCTTTTTGGTGATACACTCGTCCGGGAATTTGGATATACTGAGGAATATGCAGAGAAAGTTAATCCTGGTGAAAAAGAGCTTTGTCTTTCCAATTGGGGAATTGTTCAAGAGGATGTTCACCATGAATAAGAACAGGCTTAGTGTTTCAGGAGTATCAGAACCTATGACAAGAAGAGAACGAGTTCAAAGTGCTTTAGCTCTTGAAAAGCCTGACAGACCGCCGCTTCAGATTTCATTTACCAAGGAGTTTGCCCAGCGCTTGAGGGATGAGTATGGAATGGTACAGGATGCACATACACCTATGGGGGATTCTTCTGTTAAGCTTGAAGAGGCGACACATCAGGATATGCTGCTCCATGCAGTAGGTTGGGTGAACGGGTACTTCTCTTCCGATGAAAAAGAATTTATGGATGAGTGGGGAGTTGCGTATCGCCAGGTTGAGTATCAAACTAAATTTGGAAAAGGTAGTTATGCAGAAGTATGCAGCCATCCGCTGGCTGATGAAGCTGCAGTCCAGTCATATACAGCTCCGGACCCTAACAGAGAGGAAATCTATGACGCAGCTGAGGCGATGATTAGGGATTATAAACAGGATTGGTATATGGTCGGTTGTGCTGTTACCACAATATTTGAAACTGCTTGGGCTCTGCGGGGTCTGGAGCAGATGCTTATGGATTTTCTCTTGGACGAGGAACTTGCTGAAGCTGTTCTTGATATTCCCTGGAAGTATCATATGCGGGTTGCTGAACGACTTACGGAGATGGGCTACGATATGATACGTCTTGGTGATGATGTCGGCGGCCAGAACGGCATGTTACTTTCTCCTGATATCTGGAGGAAATTCCTGAAACCGAGGATGGCTGAAACAATTTCGGCTATCAAGCGAATTAATCCAGATACCGTTGTTGCTTATCATTCAGACGGTAATATTGAACCCATAATTCCCGATTTAATTGAAATCGGCCTGGATGTGCTGAATCCTATTCAACCGGCCAGTATGAATCCTGCTGAAATTAAGAGGAAATATGGAGATCGCCTGGTTCTGTGGGGTACAGTCGATGAGCAGGATACGCTTCCGTTTCGAGATGCTGCCTATGTAGCTGCTGAGATTCGAGAACGTATCAACAGCTGCGGCTACAACGGCGGTCTGCTCTTAGGACCTACGCATCATGTTCAGCTAGATACTCCTGTTCTGGCGTTGTACAAACTGTAGTACAAATACTCTAAACAAAAATGACCATAATTCCTGCTGTCAACGATAATTGCCTAGAGAACGGCTGTAGAATATTTACTGAATAACTGTAGTACAATAAATTACCTTTACATGGTAT
>JAIPFS010000035.1 GCA_021736545.1 Spirochaetia bacterium
GATAGAAACTTTAAAACTTCCACCTAACATCATTTTGGGAATTCCTACCTCTTTTACTCCACAAACATTAAATTTTACTCCACTTTCTTACACTTTTTATACTAACTTTTCCATTCTAGTTGTCAAGTTGAGAATTTGAGAATGGTTCAGCATATTACATCTCATAGGTGCTATAAGCTTAACAGATGTATAGTTCTCAAAAGTATTGAGTTGAAACTCTATAATTTTATGGAATAAGATTAAAGAATAGGGTTAAAAAATAAACAGCACAAATGGATTTATTTATGCCAGTGGGTGTATGAAATTGAGAGCTTGTTCTGTTTTCAAGTATTTCATTATCTAGTATTTTTATGTGCCAGTATCAGCAGTCTGCTGTGATTTTCAAGCTGCGGATTAAAAATATTCAAATCAGAAAACTCTAAACTAAACCTCTTTATTTTTTGTTTTTATGGAAGTAAACATTTGGTAATCGATATCAGGGAAAATGGTATATTTCTTCTCAGTCTTTGTCAGCCATTCAGTATCTACTGTATTACGGCATAGATTGTCATAAACAACATTAAAATTATGGATATGTTCCCGTAAACGCCTTTCTGCATAGGTCATAGTCGTACCATTATTAATAATAAAAGGCCAGTCGGATGCCATAGCTAATAGTACTTCCCTCGCAGCATGATCAAGAAATCGTTTTTTCAAAGAAGTCTGATTCGGAAACCGGTTTGCCAGTTCTATCATTCTCTCTATTGATTTGTGGATGTGGCGGTATATCCAATCATTTGATCCATCAAGCCAAACTGCAGCATAGCCTTTATTCCCCCAACTGGACAAAGCCGGCTGAATTTTCTGGTTACCGGGGAACTCATTGATGTATTGTGTCTGTGAAACCATAGAAAGATGTTCTTTTTCGGCTATACCACGTATAACTTTATCAAGCCAATCAATCCCTTCAAACCACCAGTGCCCAAAGAGTTCAGCATCAAAGGGGACTGTATAATAGGGAGGTCGATCAATCAGTTTCCCAGCCCGCTGATTCGTTCGTTCCAGCATATAAAGGAAATTGCCGGCATGGGCAGAAACCCGTTTCTCCGCTTTCTGAGGATTATATACTCTTTTTTTATCGGTTTTTCCGGTAATTGCCCAATATTTATAACCTGTAAAAACTCTTACATCCGGTTCGTGAATATAGGGCCGAATATAATCCAAATCCAAATCATAGCCAATATCTCTATAAAAGTCTCTATATTCATAATCAGCCGGGTACCCATCCTCTTCTGACCAGACAGCCTGAGAAATCTCAAAAGATCTGCCAAAGGCATGTATACCATTCGGACAAGTTATGGGAGCATAAACCCCTCTCTCTGCTTTTTCCGAAGCAAGAAGCACCCCATGAGATGAAGTAAAGAAATAATTGATATCATGAACTTTTAAGAATTTTTCAAGCCCCGGGAAATAACCGCATTCAGGAAGCCATATTCCCTTAGGCTTTTTTCTGAAATGGGATACATGGGTAAGAAGCGCCAATTCAATTTGAGCCTTGATTGCTTCAGGGTACTCCTGATAGAGCGGCAGAAAAGCATGCGTAGCACATGTCGTTATTATCTCCAGATGCCCGCTGGTTTCCAAATCCCTGAGTGCAGCTATAAGATCCTGTCTGTAAACATTGGTATAATCGAATAATGCTCGTTTATACAGTTCATAGTACATGAGAGATAATTCATTGAAATCTTTATCATCAGAAGTTCTCTCTGCTTCTTTCTTTCCCAGTTCTATATGCTGTTCCAAATACTGAACATACCGCTTCTTTAGAAGGGGATCTGCCAACATAGTCACCAAAGTAGGAGATACGGATATTGTTATTGTAAATGAAATATTATCATTTTTTAAACTGTTCAACTTTCTGAGGAGTGGTAAATAAGTTTCTGTAATGGCCTCAAAAAGCCAATCTTCTTCCAGAAACCTTGGATACTCCGGATGTCTTACAAAAGGAAGATGCGCATGAAGCATTAATCCTACGTAGCCTTTATTCATGATCGATCTCCTTTCCACTCTTTCTCCAATTCATCCAGAATAACGCTTACTACTGAACTATCTACTTTATGTCCTGAGTTATCCGAAGAACCGGCATGGAACAATTCAAGGGCTCTTTTATCATTATAAAGTTCATCAATATGGTGAACCCAGTAACCACCTGGACTGAAGATCCTGTTAGATAGGCAGAGACGAGAACACCACCCCTCGTCAACTGCAATAACTGCAGCTGCATACCAGGTATCAAGTTTTGATAAATTGATATACCAGCTTTTATCTGCAGCTTTTATAGGAATATCAAAATATGTTTTAACCTTATTAACAGGTGTGTTTTCATCATCAATTTCAAAAACCCGTAGTTTCAATTCAAAAGAAGGATGGTTTTCTGAAATTTGATCAATATCCAGGGGATTCAAATTCCAATACGCATAAGCCCAAAAAGGATCACGAAGCATGAGATGAACAGAAGTCTCTATATATGTTTCCGGGATCTCAAACAATTCACCCGATTCATTTTCACTATAGAAATACTCTAGAATATCATACTTTTTCCCCTTAAGCTTCATTATTTCATTATTGTTTATTCTATGATCTGATTTTCTCTCTTCTACAATTTCTTCAATAAGATCAATAATATCGTTCCTTTTGAGGGAATCAGCATCCTTAACACCCCAACGGCGGACGATGCATCTTAAATCTTCAAGCGGCAGTGAATAGAGCTTTTTTTCAGACATATATTCTCCCTTCAAGATGTGCTTATATGGTATGTAAAAGGTTATTTATTGTCAACTAGTCAACTTATGTCAGAAAAGGAAACTGATCAATGAAGAGAAGTTGAAGTTCATGAAAATTGGTAATCTTCCCTTTACTAAGTGATACCTTCTTTACTTAAAATGCTTTTTTTATCACAATAAATTCATGAAAAAAAGCTTAATACTGCATGGCCACTTCTATCAACCGCCTAGAGAAAATCCGGATACAGGTATCATACCAATTCAGAAAACTGCATATCCAAAAGAAAATTGGAATATACGTATTGCTGATGAATGCTATTCCGCAAATGCTTTTTCCCGTTTTCTCACATACGACGGCAGAATTAGAAGTATATCAAACAATTATGAGTACATTTCATATAATTTCGGACCTACTTTATTTCATTGGCTCATGGAAAATAGATATGACGTATATACTAAAATTATTTCAGCTGATAAGGCGAGTCGTTCACGAAATAATGGACATGGGAATGCCATAGCTCAGTCTTTTAATCATACAATCCTTCCTTTAGATTCAGCAAAAGATGCGGAACTTCAAATTGATTGGGGACTTGAAGATTTTTTATATCATTACGGCAGAGAAGCAGAGGGCATGTGGCTTCCTGAAACAGCAGTAAATGACCGTGTACTTGATATTCTCATTGATCGGGGGGTGAAATTTTTAATTCTCTCCCCTTGGCAAGCTGAAGCAGTTGAGGATGAAAAAAAAGGCTGGATAAATTTAAAGAACAATCCTGCTCCGTATTATCAGGCTTATTCCATTGACCGACCAGGAGGCAGTATAGCAGCTTTTTTCTATCATGCAGGCTTAGCTGAGGGGATCAGTTTTGGTCATTTTCTGCAGAATGCTGATACTCTTTATGAAAAGCTTAAGGGAATATACTCTTCAGACAATTCTCAACTTCTTCATACAGCTACTGATGGAGAAATATATGGCCACCATGAACCCTTCGGAGATATGTGCCTGGCTGCTCTTATTCAACGAATATCCCATGATAAAGAGATAGAATTCACCAATTATGCTGCTTTTCTGGAGCAGCATCCAGCAGAAATGAAGGCAGTACTGAAGAAAGGAGAAGCCAATAAAGGAACTTCCTGGAGCTGCTTTCATGGAGTTTCACGATGGTACAAAGACTGCGGCTGCTCAACTGGAGGAAAAGATGGGTGGAATCAAAAATGGAGAACCCCTCTAAGGAATGGATTCAACGCAATAAGTGATGAACTGCTGAAAGTATTCAAGGAAAAATTGGGGGATTACAGCAAAGAAGAGCCCTACGCTATTCTAAAAAGGTACGGTGAAGTATTATCCGGAAGAAAAGACTATAAAACTTTCTGCGATGATATCCTAGGAACTTCCTGCACCGAAAATGAAAGAAAAGGGCTGCTGACCCTTTTGGAAGGACAAAAATATCGACTGTTCATGTTCACCTCCTGTGGATGGTTTTTTTCAGATATTAGCGGTATTGAACCTAAACAAAATATAAAATATGCACTCCAGAGTTTGGATCTGTATTCTGATTTCATGAAGGAAGATCTCTTCGAAAAACTTAAAACATTTCTTAATAAAGCAAAGAGCAATATTGCATCTGAAAAAAATGGTGCAGTTATTCTTCAGCATATTAAAGATAAAACACTCCCCTGCGGGCTTGAACCGGCAGTCTATTTCTCTTTAAATAGAAAATTGACTTCAAGTGATGAATGGGAAAATACTTACGGCATGTTTTCATTGACCGAAATTCGAAAAAATTCTTTAGGAGGGGACATTGTATCCGTAAGAAAAGAACCTACCGGCCAAGTTTTTCAGTACACTATCATTTCTGAATTCGACCTTGAAAAAGGCATGCTGCTTCACTGCAGAATGAATATTCCGCATGATAGTTCCTATAATGCATTAACCATGGATAATTTAGAAGCGTTTGCAGTATCAAAATTCTTTAAATGGATAGACAAATCCTTGGAGAGAGTAACTGATAACGATATGGATCAAATCTTTCTAGATATGAAATA
Source organism: Spirochaetia bacterium (assembly GCA_021736545.1). Next base: position 4,809 of record JAIPFS010000035.1, read on the forward strand.
CTATACGGGAATAAGTCGTCAGGCAAGCTATCAACCGGACAAACATTTCTATATTGCTAATATGGGAACCTGCATGAGAACTCTTAATTCTCTTTTCAAACATGGGATTCCCTACTATGACAGAACTAAATTTCATTTAATTAAAGATTTACTGGAATTTATATTCCAAAAAGGCGGCCATGGTGAAAGAGAAACCACTAATGCAATTATATCAAGTTACATAAAGCAGATTGATCAATCCATGTCAACGGAGCACTCAAAAGACATCTTCAGCTTCACAAAAGATCTTTTAGTTCTTATAAGAGAATCTGGTTTTGTTCCTGACATAACACAGCTTCAAAATAAAATTTTTGAACTTCTACAATATTATAAACAATTAAATAAGCAATCCAGTGCAAATAAAAAAACCACCAATGAAGAGTTTTCAGTCTTAAAATCTCTCGCTGTGCAAGCTGGAATTGTAGTTGAAGATTATTAAACCTCGTTATGCTAAGACTATTATACCAAGACTGCTGTGCTAAGACTGAGCAATTAATGTTTCAGCATGGGTAACAGCCGATTTCTGTTCTGTATCACCAGATAGCATACGGGCAATTTCCCTAACTCTCTCCTCTTCCTGTATCTCTCTAATCGTTGTTACAGTTCTATTTTCATATATATTCTTGTCTACTACTATGTGTCTTTCAGCCTTCGCTGCAATTGAAGCTATATGAGTTATACAAATAACCTGACGGTCCTTTCCTAAGTCAGAAAGCTTATCTCCTACAGATAGAGCAACAGCCCCGCCAATTCCTGAATCTATTTCATCAAATATGAGCGTATTAATTGTATCTGCCTGAGCAAAAGAACTTTTCAGGGCGAGCATTATTCTTGAAAGTTCTCCTCCCGAAGCTATCTGATTGATTGGTTTCTTCGGCTCTCCCGGGTTTGGTGATATGGTATACTGAATAAGATCTGTACCTGTAGTGCTGCATACTAAATTGCCTTGGTCATTTTTTCTTTGCTTAATATCTATAGCAAATTCTGCATCCGGCATTCCAAGCACATGTAGATTTGAAGAAATTTTTTCTGTAAGTACTCTACTTACGGCTGTCCTTTTTTCTGATAAGCTTTGGGCTTCAGAAATTAAGGATGCCGTACAGATTTCAAACTGTTTTTCTAATTCCCTACGTTTTTCATCAGAATGTTCAAAGTCTTCCAGACGATTCCGGGCTTGGTCTGCATAGCGAAGAATATCATCAATTGTGTCTCCGTATTTTTTTTCCAGTTTATGAATCAACTGCAGCCGCTCGTGCATCTCATCAAGCCTTTCAGGCTGGAAAATAACACTTTCAAGATAATGGCGAAGTGTATCATGGATATCCTCTATCTCATATATCTGCTGTTCAAGTCTTTGTGTATCTGCTTGAAGCTTCTGGTCTATGTTAGAAGCCCGAGATAACTCCTGAGATGACTTCTGCAGTAAATCAATTACTTTCCCGCTTCCGCCTAGCAATTCGCGAATTTCCTGTATACTTTCATGAAGGTGCTCTGAATTCTCCATAAGCTGAATTTCTTCCTGAAGCTGGCTCTCTTCATCCTTTTTCAATTGTGCCTGCTGAATTTCCTCAACAGCATATTCAAGCATATCTTTTTCTCGTAATTTTTCACGTTCAGATTTTTGAAGTTCTTCAATTTCTTTTTTCAAGGCAATATTTTTTTTATATATAGCTTCTACAGTTTGTACTTTCTCTTCCAAATTTCCGAATCTATCTAGTAAGAGACGCTGGCTTTTCGATTTGAGTAATGACTGATGATCATGCTGCCCATGGATATCAAAAAGCAAGGAAGTTAATTCCTTTAATTCTTTGAGCGGCATTGGTACAGAATTAATATATGCATTTCCTCTTCCGCTTCGCTTTACTGTTCTGCGAATAAATAGACGGTCATCTTCAGTTTCAATATCACGTTTATTCAGCCACTCTTTTATTGAGTCTTGATTCTGCAGCCCGATTAAAATGACCGCACTCACTTCTGCTTCATCTTTTCCTGTACGAATTGAATCTGTATCAGCTTTTTCCCCTAAAATAAGTCCGAGAGCTCCAAGGATAATTGACTTGCCTGCACCTGTCTCTCCCGTTAGAATATTTAAACCAGATGAAAAGTGTATTTCCAGTTGATCAATCAAGGCATAGTTTTTAATACTAAGTATTTCAAGCATACTTTTTTACCCTCCGGACCACTTAAGTTTAGATCGAACTACTTCATAAAAATTTCTCTTGTTAGATTTAATCAACAATGCTCTGCTGTGCGATTTTTCTATTGTTATAATATCGCTCTCTTTAAGTGAAATAACTTCCTGTCCGTCTATAGACAAATTAATCATAGTTCGTTGATCTTTCATAACTTCAATCGTAATTACATCATTACCAGAAATAACAAGCGGACGATTTGAAAGAGTAAATGGGCAGACTGGTGTTAGAATCAAAGCATCCATATCACTATCTAAAATTGGTCCTCCTGCAGCCATGCTGTAAGCCGTTGAACCTGTAGGAGTTGCGATTATTATTCCATCCGAACGAAAATTACCGAGGTGTGTTTCATTGACGCATAAACGAAGTCTCACAATTCTTGATAATCCGCTGCCGTTTACAACAACATCATTTAAGCCATGAGATACAAACACTTTACGCCCTTCTCGCTCGACTAGAACACGAATCATAACACGGTAAGAAATTCCTAAACGCCCACCTTCATACTCTTCAAAAGCTTTTTTCCATTCATGACGAGCTATTTCAGTAATAAAGCCGAAAGTTCCAAGATTAACAGCAAGTATGGGAATTCCAAGGTGCTGAATAATTCTAGCACAATAAAGTACTGTTCCATCTCCTCCTAAACTAATGGCCAGATCTATATTTTCAATATACGGCAGTTCTTCATTCTTTTTATAGCTGTGCGTCAGCAGTTCAATACCCCTTTTCCCCATATATTCTGAAATATTCTGCGTGATTGCAGCTGCTTCATCTTTATGGATATTTACTACGAGTAATACTCTTTTTATTTTTCTCATGAACCCCTCTATAAAAACCTGCCTACCGTTTTAAGAATCAATACACTCAAGTATACCTAATCAAATTAAAGCATGAAACTTTTAAAACCCCTGTATGCACTTTAAAAGAATCAGGGCAAAGTTGACAATACCCGTATAAGTGTTTTTAACTGATCCGTTGGAAGCAGCGGATAAATTGGAAAGTTTATGGTCCTCAATACAAAGGAAGCAGCATTAGGATAAGCACTCTTATCTTCAAAAGCCTGCAGAATACTGTTATCAAAGGGCTTATCAACTTCAATTTTATATTTTCTTGTAAACTTCATTATTCCGCGCAGATCCGTCTCAATTAATACTGGAAAAGCAGAACAGTTTCCTGAAAAATCATCACTAATCTCTACTAACGAATGATGTCTTGTTTTCAAAACAGCTTTCTGCATCATAAAAAATATTTCTCGTCTTTTTCCAATAAATTCTTCAATTTTTTTAAGCTGTTCTACTCCCAAGGCCGCATTAAGATCAGGCATTAAATCATATTCAGAAAAATTCCTTTTAAATAGTTCTTTGGCGGTCTTTTTGTAGACACTGTTTCTTACGCACACAGCTGCTCCTCCGCCGGTAGTTATTATAGATTTTTCTTCAAACCCCTCTATTACTAAAGAACCAATTTTTCCTGATTTTACTTCATTTTTTTCAGATCCCAAGGACTCTGATATATCTTCTATTATTGGAAAATTCAATTGACCATACAAAGGGTCAGCTGGGACAGCTCCGAAAGGTTCATGAATAATTGCAGCTTGTGCATCAATTTCTGATAAAGCTTTAGGATCGATTAATAAAGTGTTCTTATCAACATCAACAAACACCGGCTCCGCTCCGACTTTTTCGATTATTGACGTGTACACCAATGGTGAAAGAATTGATACAGCTACTTGTTTTTTTTCTTGATCTGTTAAAATCGTTTTTAACGAGAGCTCAAGAGCATCCTGGAATGTTCTCAGGGCATAAACCTTCTCCGCATCTAAATATTTTTTCAGCATGAGAGAAAATTCTTTATTTTTTTCTCCAGGACCAATTTTTTCATCAACCATACAACGAAGAACTGAGTCCATATCTTTTCGTTTAAGTGTAGGCTTGTATAAACGAATCATTTGAGCACACCTTTATGATATCTTATTATTGTTAAGTATACTCGAAAATATAAATCTTACAAACTCTTTGAAGAGATTTTTCTTATATCAATTCGTCTATCTATATTGTACTAATTAGGAATATTCGATAGGATAAAATGGAACAGCATAGAGATCTTTACTTAAGTTTTATAATTCTGTTGTCTTTTTTGCTCATGCTTATTGTATTTCTGCGGAAAAGAATATGAATTATTCTTCCACTTTAAATCGGAGTTCCAAATGATTTTCTCAGATCCTGAAATTGAAAAGTTTTTTGAACTAATTACTGACATCCATTTTAAATATCGTAAAATCATTACGTCAGCCTTAAAAGAAAATAATATTACCTATCCCCAGATGAGTGTTCTCTATGTATTATCAAAAAGCAGCAGAGAAATGACTCAGACAAATCTTGCATATGAGCTAAAAACTGATTCAACTAATATTATGGTTATTTGCGATTCTCTAGAAAAAAAGCAGTTAATTACTCGTCTCCCAAAAAGAAAAGACAGGCGATCAAATATTATTGATATTACAGAAAAAGGTGAATATGTTTTTAAAAAATCTTATTCTGCAATATCTGAATCAGTTCAATGTTTTGATTATTCTTTTTTTATTGATGATGTAAAGAAAACACTACCTATTCTTGAAAAGATGTATAATTCACTTTATAAAATTCCTTAACAATTGCTTTATTCCCATGCTTTATCCCCAAACGGAGCGAAAAGAGCGGAAGCAATTGGAAGATTCCATTCCCGAGCGAGAGCAGGGAACGCAGGGAGAAATACCCCGCACTTTGCGGCGGCAATGATGACGAAACCTACTGGGTCCAGATCTAGCCCTGTGGTAGTGATACCTTATATT
>JAIPFS010000036.1 GCA_021736545.1 Spirochaetia bacterium
CACGGGCGGCTGCACTGCGGCGCCCGATATGCCATGGGAGATCGTAACATAGCTGCGGAGTGCATGGCTGAAAGTGCGATTCTGCGGAAAATAGCTCCCCAGGCCATCGAATTCAATTACGGGATGTTTGTCTCTGTAACGGATGATGATGCTTCCTATACCGAGCAGTTTATTGAAGACTGCCGGGCTTCGGGCATACCGGCGGAAGAGATTTCCGTCCAGCGGGCTAGGGAATTGGAACCGACTCTCTCTGAGGATATCCGCAGCGCAGTGCTGGTCCCTGACGGAACCATTGACCCCTGGCGGCTGTGCCTGCACTTTTTTGCCGGAGCTAGAAAGGAAGGGGCAGAACTGAAACCCTTCCATGAACTTACTGAAATTGATATCCGGGCTGGTAAGCTTAGAGGTCTGACTGCCCGGGATCGGCTTTCCGGCAAGGATCGGTATTTTGAAGCTGATGTCATTGTTAATGCAGCTGGCCCTTGGGCTGGACAGATTGCTGAAAAGGCTGGTGCTGAGCTCCCGGTGTCCCCTTCCCCTGGAACTATGGTCGCTGTAAAAGGTCGGCTTACTTCTATGGTCATCAGCCGGCTGCACCCCGCTGGGGACGGCGATATTATTGTGCCGCAGAGAAAACTGTCAATCATCGGTTCTACCCAGTGGCTCGCGGAGGATCCTGATCATATTCAGGTTCCTTCCAGTGATACCAAGGAACTTTTAGCTTATGCTGATATGATGATCCCTTCCTTCAGCGCACAGCCCTTTCATGCTGCGTGGAGTGCTTCCCGACCGCTTTTCGGGGCTGCCGGCGAGGCTGCAGTCAGGGAACTGAGCAGGGATTTTTCTGTGATTGACCACAGTCGGACTGATGATGCAGTGTACGGTTTTTTCAGCGTTACGGGCGGCAAGGCTACAACCCTTCGGGGGATGGGTGAAGCTGTCGCTGAAGCAGTCTGCTCCTATCTCGGCAGTCAGGAAACAGAGCAGGTTCAGCAAGCAGACAGTTCTCAGCTTGTTCTGCCGGGACATAGAGCATTTTATCTGGGAGGAGATCGTGGCTGATACTCAAGGAAGCAGAAATACACAAGCAGCTGCTGACGAGAAGGGCACAGCTGAATTAATCCTCAGAATATCCCGTTATGGTAAATCTGAATCCTGGACTGATTTCACCATCCAGGCTGATCGGGATATGACTATTGTTGATATATTGGAGTATATACGGTTCTCCATGGATTCCACTTTAGCTTTTAGACATTCCTGCCATCATGGATCCTGTGGAACCTGCGCTTGCCTGATAAATGGCAAGGAGAGACTTGCATGCATGACTGCAGTCGGGCAGCTGCTGGATGAAAAGCTTGATAAAAAAAATGATGGGAAGGCTGATGGGAAGGCGGGGGAATCTGTAGAATCGACTGCAGATGCAGCCCTTACCAGGGGTCTTATTACAGTGGAGCCTCTGAAAGGATTTCCTAGAGTCGGCGATTTAGTTGTAGATATGACTTCCATGATTGAGAATTTTCCCAGGTCAGCAAGTTATCTCAGAGATAATGAATTAGCTCCATCACGGGAACTTGTTTTTCCCGGTTTTCTCCCCCTTCGTTTTGAGAACTGTATTGAATGCGGATCCTGTATGTCCGCCTGCCCGGTTGCTGAGACATTTATCGGACCAGCTCCCTTGGCGGCGATGAACCGGGAGCTGAAAAAACTTGGGAAAGCTCTGCAGAATTCAGGGAATGAAGAGAAGAACAGGGAACTGAGTCAAACAATTCTACAGAATACTCCAGAGCAGAGCAGGGAAGACAGGCGAATGAAAATTGAGCAGATAGCCTTCAGCGATACTGGGGCAAGTGCCTGTCAGAACCATTTTGCCTGCAGCCGGGTATGTCCTGCGGGGGTTGCTCCGGGGAGACACATTCAGGAACTGAAAAAGGCAGAACGATCCAAAGAGATTTGAGCAGTTCTGAAGGATAAGGATAAGGATAAGGAGAAAAATTCATGAAGATGCTTCATCTTGAAGACCTTGGTATTCTTGAAGGAGAAAAGAGTCCGGATGGAGATATCATATCCGCCCTGAATTCTGCTCAGTATACACATGCTTCAAATGGTTCAGGGACTTTCGGTAATGAAGAGCCACTTTATATAGACTGCGGAGTTATGGCCTACCGGGAGATGCTGGATCTTCAGTCCAGACTCCAGAGCTTACGCATCAGAAAAAAAATCCCCAACACTATACTCTTTGTAGAACATCCTCCGGTAATAACCCTGGGCGCCCGGAAGCCGATCAATAAGCTGCTGCATACTGAAAAGGAACTGCTTGCACTAAATATTGATGTGGTGCAGATAAAACGGGGAGGTGGAGCAACTGCTCATAATCCCGGGCAGCTGGTGATGTACCCGATACTTCTGCTGCCGTCCCTGGGGCTGCGGGTGGCTTTGTATATACGTCTGCTTGAGCAGACCGGCATCCAGCTTCTTCGTGAAATAGGTATTCCGGCAGCACGGAAGCATCGATACCCCGGGATCTGGGTGGAGGAGCGCAAAATTGCCTCCATCGGTGTTCAGTTAAATTATGAAACTACGATGCATGGAATAGCGCTGAATATTACCAATGATTTGAATATTTTCACCTTTATGGTACCCTGCGGTCTTGATGGCGTTGAGATGACCAGTGCCGAGAAGGAGCTTCAGCGGTATAAACGACTTTCAGCGGAAACTCAGGCAGAAACTCAGGCAGAAACTCTCTCCATGGAGACAATGAAAATGCGTATGGGAAGTATCTGCAGCAAGTATTTAAGCAATCTGGATGAATTAAAGAGTATTACGCAGGAGAGCCGGCTATGAAAAAAACAGATATGACCAATACGGACGGGGTGAACAGCCCAAACAAGAATACCGAAAAAGGGAGAAGCAAGCGTCTGCCTCCCTGGATAAAACGAAGAATCGGCGGAGGCAGGGAGTATAATATGACCTCGCAGGCTTTGGAGGATCTCAATATCCAGACAATCTGCACCAATGCCAATTGTCCGAATCAGGGTGAATGCTGGGAGCGGGGAACAGCAACTGTACTTATTTTAGGAAACATCTGTACGAGGAATTGTCCTTTTTGTGCCGTGGGACATGGCAAACCGGAACCGCCGGATCCCCTGGAACCGAAGCATGCTGCAGAACTGACTATTCGACTTGGGATTCGTTATCTTGTACTAACCAGTGTTGATCGTGATGATCTTTCTGACGGCGGCGCCGCTCATTTCAGGAATGTCATGCTGGCCTGCAGAGAGCGGAATCCTGAAATTCGATTTGAGCTGCTGGTACCCGATTTCAAAGATTGCCAGGGGATAGCCCTGGATATACTTGATTCGGTAAAACCCTTCGTATTCGGTCATAACATTGAGACTGTGCCGGAACTCTATAAAAAAGCCAGACCCGGGGGAGATTATCAGCGTTCTCTTGATCTGCTCTCTGCTGCAAAGTCTCGCTGGCCGGATATTCCCGTAAAATCATCCCTTATGCTCGGCTTAGGAGAGACTGATGAGCAGGTTCTCGCCGTTCTTAAGGACTTGCGAAAAGCCGGCTGCGATCGGCTTGCTCTAGGGCAATATCTCCGACCGAGTAGGGAAGCCCTGGAAGTATCGGAGTACATCACGCCTGAAAAATTTGACTGGTGGAAGGAAGAGGCGGAAAAGCTGGGTTTCAGCTGGGTCATGTCCTCTCCTTTTACCCGAAGCAGTTACCATGCTGAATCCTGAAGAACATCGCTGAAACAATCTATTGCAGAAAGCAAATTCTAAACTATAAACTAGAAACCAAAAACCAACCCCGCGAACAAAACTCTTTCCTTATAATCATCAGTAATAAAAGAAAATAAAGATAGTGCGCAAAAGCGAGAAACACCTATTCTTTATATATGAAACTTTTCACAAAAACTTCTTGACATACATATTTTAAGAGTTATAATATGTATTATAAAAAACAGCAGGAGATACGGCATGACGAGAATAGGATTTGCCTTCAATTTTAATATTCAACGATGTGAAATTGAAGTCGGAGATGAACAGAGAATAATTGAAGAAGGTTATAGGCCGTTAGTAGAACTATTTAAGCGGTATAATTTGAAAGCAGATTTCTTTCTATCTGGTTTTAGCTCAGAACTCATAAAAAAAATGGATCCGAAGCTTCTGAAAGAGATAAAGGATGGGGAGAATACATATTTCGAGTTTGGAACCTATACATATACGCATCCCATACCGCAGCTCTTGAAAAAGAAGGAGTTCGAGATGCAGCTTCAGAAGGGGCTGGAAATTGATAGAACCATACTCGAAAGTCGAACAAGCGGGTTTCTTCCGCCGGAGTTTGCTTTCAGTGAAGAGATGGGAGCAGTTCTGAGTGATAATGGGATCACTTGGTTTACAGCTTTGGCCTCTCAAATAGAAAAGGGCTTACAGGCATCAGGGATTACTCAGGATCCGTATATTCCCTGCAGAGTTTCTCTGAAAAACGGTAAAACCTTAGTTGCGGTACCTGCAGTGTATCAGCTTCCTGATACTCCAGCACGTTTTTTTAAGCTGATGATGAAAGGGGAGCTTCCTGTAGATACGGTTGTGGAAGGTGTGAAGAAATTCGCTGAAGAACATCCTGAGGGGGTGCTTCTATTCAAGAGAGATGCTGAAACAATCTTTATTGATAAATTCAATAGCGGTTTTGAAGATACAAAACAGGTTATGGAGGAATTTTTAGAAAAAATCAGTGCACTGAAAACTATTGAAACTTCCTGGATTGGAGAAATCATAGACGATTATAAAGGATTAAAAACTATACAGCTGCCGGATTATTTAGGGAATACAAAAATTGAAACATTCACAGAAGGTGAAGCAGCTCCTCTTTGGAACCTTACTAAGGAAGTACGGGAAAAAATCTTTGAAGGTGAAAAAAAGGGATTAGCACCTGAGGTGCTTCAGAAAGCTTGGGAACATTTGCTTCTATCACACAATTCCGATGGAAGAATTGGATACTGGTTTTCAGAGTGGAACCCCGGTGAACATATTGTAGCTCCAAGCAGACGCAGTTTTATAGAAGAAAATCTAAAAAAAGCTATTGCACTTCTGGAGAAGGGGCTTTAAAGAGATGGTTTCCTACCTCCATGATACGTCATATACCATGAAGTCTTATTCCTGGTTTCTGAACCTAGCTGAAAAGAGAGGAATAGCTAGAGATAAAGCCCTAAATATTCATCATATCCTTGAAGAAACATTTACAAGCAACTTAGTAGTTGAGAGTACAAAACTTATCGACCTTTTTCTTGAGGAAGATAATGATGAAGATACTGCTTCTATTTCTGCGGAGAATCTTTTTTCTTCAAAAAATCTTTTTTTATGGAAGTTACAGGGAACGGATGGAATACGGGGGAAGGTAGTAAAAAAAGAAACCGTTTCAGATTATCTAAGTGGACAAAATGCGGGGTATCAAACTGATGCGGAGATAAATTCCCCAGATGCTGTAACTCAATTAGCTGTTCATGGAAACCTTACAAAGCAGTTTTGCTACATCTATATTTCAGCATTCATAACAATGCTTAATGAAAATACTGCAGCATCCATGAGCACAATTGTTATTGCTGAAGATGGAAGGGATTATTATGAAAGAACGGAACTGAAGACATCTATTATTAAAGCAGCTGCAGAATCAGGAGTGCAGGTCGTCGATTTGGGTATAGTACCGACTCCCTATTTAGCTGCATATTCATCAATGTACCAAGTACCGGGCATTATGCTTACAGCGTCCCATAACCCCCCGGAATATAATGGAGTAAAATTATTTCTTTCCGGGAGAAAGCTCTATCCTTTTGGAGATACAGGAGAGTACTCACTCAGCTGGTTTGTACTGAGAATTGCTTCATCAGTAGAAAAAGTCAGCACTTACCATGAACAGAGGATGAGTAAAACTATTGACTACAGGTATCGTTCTGATAGAGAACATGCTGATGGAGTTCATGACGAAGTACTGGAACGTATGGTTTTTAATGTATTTAAAAGATCTCTTCTTACGATTATTCCTGAAGCAGTTATAAATGCTGTACATATTCCAACCCAGCATCTGAAAGTTTCAAATACCGAAGCTATGAAAGAAACAGCGGCTATAGATAAGCCTTTACTCTTGATAGATGCAGCAAATGGTGCCTATTCTTCGCTGGCGGAGCGCTTATGTCAAACCCTGGGTATAAACTGTATCTCTGCAGCAAGCAGTCCGGGAAGGGGAAAAATCAATGCTGCTTCAGGTGTTGGAGAAATTGAGAATCTTCCCCCGTCAATAAAAAATGTATCTCAGTTAACAGATCTGTTTACAGAAAAATCAGTTTCCGGGAAAAATGGAGAAATACCTGGGGAAACCGAATTAGGCAATACTCATGAAGAATTACCTTTGACGGTAAAGAAACTCATTCAGGCAGGTCAGAAATCAGTCTTATCAGAAATATATGCTCTTGTTCTTGATGGTGACGGAGATAGGGGATTCCTACTGAAGTACGACCGTTTAAATGATGAACTGCAAGTCTATGACGGAGATGATATTGGATATATGGCTGCATCCGCATTAGATGATAATTCAAGAGAGGGAGGAGCGGAGAAAAAAGTTTTTGCATACACAGTTGAAAGTAATTCTGCGTTGAAATCTGTCATAGAGGAGAAGCTTCACTGGGAGATAAAAGAAAGCTCTGTGGGTGATAGATGGCTTGTTGAGGGAGTGCTTCCAGAAGACTCTCTTTTTACAGCATGCGAACGATCCGGCCATGTGATTATCCCTGTAGTTCTTCCTTCAAGCGGGTTTTCCGAAGATTCAGGAGATTCTGAGGGAAAAGAAGGTGATTATAAAAACGATCAGAAACAAGTTACCCTGCAGACAGGAAATGGTTTTGTCACTAGTGTGGCTGTTTATCTGTTGATGAATAGTGAAAAGCGGCGTTCTCATGTGCCGACCCGTTTCAGGCGGGCTGCATGGGAGAAGAAAGATATTTTTTCGCCGAAACAAAATTCATTTTACAAGTTTTATAGAAATTCCCTAGTTTGGAAAGAAATAAAGCAGATTGTGAAAGTATCATTCCCCTGGGTTTGCAGGGAAAAGGTTTTTCAGGAAGATCCTCATATGCTCTACTTTGATTTACTTGATACAGAAAATCTTTCACTAGGGAAGTTCCATATACGCAATTCAGGGACTGAGCCTAAGATTTCTCTTACCTTATCAGTTCAGGGAATAAGTAATGAGCTATGCAGAACGTATCTTTCTGAAGTATCAGATCTCATACAGACTCTGCTTCTTAGAAGAGAGAAGCTTCCTATTGAAGAAGTACTATAGAGGGGTTTTTCGAAAAGAATTCGTAAGTCATCTGTACATAATAGGTAAAATGTTATCCGGAATGGATTTCATGATATAAAAATTTAAGGAGGACATAATGAAAAGAATTAGCGTTATACTTGCTGCAGCAGCAGTACTGGGAATGTTAATTTCAGCTCCCCTGTTTGCCAGCGGACAGCAGGATAGCGGAGAAATGAAAAAAGAAGTAACAGAGATTGTTTATTGGCAGTATTTCTACGAAACAAAAAAAGATACCGTAGATACTCTCATAAGTATGTTTGAGGAGGAAAACCCGGATATAAAAGTTATTCACCAGACATTTCCTTATGAACAGTATAATACAAAAGTAGCTTCCTCTGTGCCTTCTGGTGAAGGGCCGAATGTAATCAACCTCTATTATGGTTGGCTGCCGACGTATATTGATTCAGGATACCTGCAGGCTTTACCGGATTCAACTTTCAGTAATGAAGTTATTGAAGATGAGTTTTTCTCTTTAGTTTCAGCTGCAAAATTTGATGGTTCGTACTATGCATTACCAACTGCAGTGCGTTCACTTGCACTTTTCTGGAATAAGGATTTATTCGAGAAAGCCGGCTTAGATCCGGAAGATCCCCCTGAGACTGTTGATGAATTAGTTGAATATGCAAAAAAATTAACTGAAACAGATAAGAACGGTAATTATCTGCAGACAGGACTTACCATGGAATTGCGTGCCCAGATGCATCATTGGCTGAGAGAGGTTCTCATAAGGCAATACGGCGGTGCTCCATATAATGCTGATGGAACACAAGTAATGTATAACAACCAAGCTGGGTATGATGCTTTTGAGTTCTTTGTAGATTTGAACAGAAAAGAGAACATTGGTATGCCTAATTTTATGACAGATGATGTTACTGCATTTAAATCAGGAATGATGGGCATGACGATAGACGGGTCTTTTCGACTAGGAACTTTAGATCCAATTGAAAGCTTGAATTATGGAGTAACTGAATTACCGGCCATGAATGGTGAGAGATACAATTTTGCTTCTTTCTGGGCAAACGGTATCACGAGTTTTACTAGCGGTAAAGAACTTGAAGCATCGGTAAAATTTCTTGATTTTCTTACTTCCGATACTGCAATGTCAATGTGGCTTGAAAATGTAGGTGAACTGCCGGCAAAACAAGCTCTTGCCATGACAGATGAATTCAAGAATGATCCCAAATATGGTCCTTTTATTCGCGGTCTTGAATATGCTAATGCAACAAAATTTATTGATGAATCAGCCCAGCGTATGGTTTGGATAGATGCATACGATCAAGTCCTGTTAAACGATATGTCAATTCAGGATGCTGTTGACCAGGCAGCTGAAACAGAACAGCAGGTACTGGATAAGTATTATACTAATAGATGATATCAAACTGATGATTCTTTAAAAGTATATAAATAAGTGCTTATTCTGCAGTTGGTAAGTATTCAGCATAAGAAACTACCGACTGCAGATGATTATTTGATTTTAACTGCTGTACATGAAAATATAATCTAAAGAGAAACGAAAGGATTTTTTATTATGATACATGAGTCAGCGAGCAGACATTCACTGGAACGCACAAAAAGAATTTGGGCGTATATATTTCTTATAGTCCCTGTGCTGTTTTATGCAGTCATAAGATTCTATCCTACCTTTCATGCATTTTTTCTCTCTCTTACGGATTGGGATATTGTATCAAAAGATAAAAATTTCATAGGATTGGAAAATTATCTTAATTTATTTCAAGATCCGATTTTCTGGAAAACCCTTGCAAACACTGCAAAATATGTTGTATACGGCCTTCCTGTGAGTCTTCTTCTTGGTTTTATCCTTGCTTACAATATTGACAGAATCCATTTTGGAGCGGAGTTGTTTAAATCAGTTTACTTCATACCCTACATTACTTCCATGGTAGCCATAGCCTGGGTATGGCGGTGGCTGTACCAGCCGGCACCGATAGGTATTTTCAATAAGATTCTTATCAGTTTTGGCCTTCCGCAGCAGCAGTTTCTGTTTTCTGAAAGCCAGGCGATCTTTTCAATTCTAGCAACAACAATTTGGGCAGATGTCGGCTTCCAGATGATAATCTTTCTTGCAGGAATTAAGGGGATTTCTCAGCAGTACTATGAGGCTGCAGAAATTGATGGTGCAAATAATGCTGATAAATTGTTTCGCATCACCATTCCGCTTCTTAAGCCTACAATAGTCTTTCTTGTTGTAACAGGAACAATTAGATATTTGAGAATTTTCACCCAAGTACTGAATATGACATATCAGGGTGAAGGAGGACCTCTTAATTCAACAAAACCGCTGGTTCTCTATATCTACAATAGTGCCTTTCGCAGATTTGATATGGGATATGCAGCTGCTATGACT
>JAIPFS010000037.1 GCA_021736545.1 Spirochaetia bacterium
TATTACATAAACAAACGAATCATGCAGATTCCAAATCAATCGGTACTGGTAGTATTGGATGATATTATGACAACAGGAAATACACTTATAACTTGTATGGAGAAAATAAAAGAAGCTTTTGCAGGTAATGTTTTTGGGCTTGCCCTTTTCATGGATTGACTTCCTGCATTTATCTTGTTATATATTATTTATATAAAAAATCTTCTTTTGGTAAAAAGGGGTCGATATACCGACCTCTTTTTTATGGTATAATGCAATTATGAATAACAATGTAGAAGGAAACCAACTTTATATTTCATTGAACCCATTAATAAATAAGGCAGGATTTAAGATAGTTTCAATTAGTGAACAGAATATTAGTAAAGAACATCACATATATATTGTAATTTATGGAAAAAATCACAATACTACTATTAATGACTGCACTGAAGTTTATAAATTAATTTACCCGAGATTATCTGTTATGTTTGAAAATCGGGATATTCACCTTGAGGTCTCTTCACCTGGGATAAACAGAAATATTAAGGATATTCATGAATTCTCTGTTTTCCTGGATCATTCCATAAAAATAATGACTGATAATGAATGGATTTACGGTAAATTAACTGGATACGGAAATTCGATAATTACATTGGAACAGGAGAATAATATTTTGAATATATCTGTTTCTAAGATAAAAAAAGCTAAATTAGTAAGTTGGCGGGAGGATTGACAGATGGCTGCCGGTTTGAGTGAGGCAATAAGAAGCCTTGTAAGCGATAAAGGAATCTCTGAAGAATTGATAATAAAAACTATAGAAGACTTTTTATTAGCCGCATATAAGAGAAAATTTGGTACTGTAGATAATGCCGTAGTCAAGTTCAGCGATGATGGAGATGAGGTATCTTTATATGCTCAGAAGCAGATAGTTGAAGATGTTGAAGATCCTGTAGAAGAAATAGCTTTAGATGATGCTCTTGAGCTGAATAGTGAATGTGAATTAGGTGATGAACTGCTGATTGAGATTGATCCGAAGCAGTTTGACAGAATCTCTATTCAGAGTGCCAAACAGAAAGCAAGACAGACATTACGAGAAATCCAGAAAGATACATTATATTCGGAGTACAAGGGAAAAGAAGGAGAGATGATAATAGGATATTATCAAAGAGAGAAAAATGGTGATATCTTTATTGATCTCGGAAAAATTGAAGGTCTTCTACCTAAACGATACCAGTCACCCCGTGAATATTACCACCAAGGTGATAGAGTAAAATCATATATTTACAGTGTTGAAAAAGGGCAGCGAGGTCTGAGTGTAATATTATCCAGAACCCATACAGAATTTGTAAAAAAGCTTTTTGAAGTTGAAGTCCCTGAAGTATATGATCATACTATTGAAATATACAAAATTGTCAGAGAACCTGGTTATAGAACCAAAATGGCTGTTTATACAAATAGAGAGGAAGTTGATCCCGTCGGAGCTTGTGTGGGAATGAAAGGTACACGTATACAGACAATAGTAAAAGAGCTTGAAGGAGAAAAAATAGATGTACTTAGGTATGAAACTGATCCACATAAATTCATTAAAAATGCACTTTCTCCTGCAGAAGTTAAACAGGTCTATATATTGGACGAAACAAAACGTTCAGCACTTGCTGTTGTTGCGGACAACCAGCTGTCCTTAGCTATAGGAAAGCAAGGCCTCAATGTCAGGCTGGCAAATAGATTAGTTGACTGGAATATTGATGTTAAGACTGAAGAACAATTTGCTGAGCTTGATGTTAATGTAGAATTGAGAAAAGGAATAGATGCACTGTTCAACGAAGAACATTTTGAACAAGAGCAGGAACCTGAAGAAGAATATATCGAAGTAGAAAAATTATCAGATATACCTGAAATAGATGCAGCTGTTGTAAATATTTTAAAAGAAAATGGTATTGAAGCAATTGAAGACTATATTAATACTGAAGAGTCAGTATTGCTTTCATATTCAGGTATTGATGAGGAAGTCATTAAAAACCTCAATGAATTGGTCAATGAATATGTTGATATCATAGAAGAAGATTCCTTTTCAGAATTTGATGAAAATTATGAAGAAACTCCGGAAGATAGTAAAGAAGCAAGCGATGTATCCAATTCAAGCAATGAACAGTATGATGATGAAGAAACAATAGAAGAAGCAATAGAAGAAGAGACAGTGGAAGAAGAGACGTATCTTTGTCCTGAATGCAGCGGAGAAATTACTGCTGATATGTCAGTATGTCCACATTGCGGTGTCGGATTAAGCTTTGAGTATGAAGAGGACACTGCAGAAACAGAAGAAGAAAAAACTTCAGACAAAGAGTAAGTTACTAGATGATAAGGATAGGGTAATATATGGCAGAAGAAGAAAAAAACAATAAACCAAAGGCTACACTAATTAAACATAGAAAGAAACCTGCGGAAAAACCTGTAAATGCTGAAAAAGAGAGCTTCAAACAAGAAGCTGAGAAACCTCAGGAAAAGAAAAAAGTCGTTGTAGTCAAAAAGAAAAAAGTTCTCGTGAAAAAATCATCTTCAGCAGGTAAAAATACCCCTAAAACAATATCTAGTAAAAGTGAAAAAGAAGATATTGAAAAACAGAAAAGTAATAAAACACCACCAGAAGATAAAACAAAAATACATACAGCACCGACAGCTGAAACTGCAGCTCCGGCTGATAAAGCTGATGAATCTACTTTTCATAAGAAACGACCGCAGGAAACTCAAACACCGAAAAAATCTTATGTGTCTAAAACCGGATCCAGGCCAGCAAACAGACCTCAGCAAAATGCAGATACCAGAAGAGCTGGTAATTTCAATAGAAGTTCTCAATCTGAACGACCGGAAAGAAGACCTGAAAGACCTGAAAGACCTGAAAGAGGCAGTACTCCTCGAGGTGGTACACCTGGCAGACCTGGTTCCGGCTCTCCTGCAAATGCTAGCCGCAATAGGCCTCAGCCGAATAGACCGCAGGGCCAAGGAAGACCTCCACGTCCCGGAGCACCAAAAACAGGTAGACCCGGCGATAAATATCCTTCACCTAATAGAGGTAAAGCTCCGGCTCCCGCTGGCGGTAAAAAGCCTGGACCCAGCACTAAAACAGAGATTGAAGATGCAGGAAAGGCTCAGAGAAAATCTCCTAAAAAAACATTTAAATCCAAAAAGCATGTAGATTATCAAAAGAAACATGAAAAAGTACCGGAAAGAGATTTTCAGATAAAGAAAAAAAATAAGAAAAAAACAAATCCTGTTCCAAAACAAATTGATATAATGGAAGTGATAACAGTTTCTGAGCTGGCAAAAAAGATGAATCTGAAAGCTTCAGAACTTATCAGTAAACTTATGGGAATGGGGATGATGGTTACCATTAACCAGCAGATAGATTCTGATACAGCTGAGATTATTGCTGGAGAATACGGTTGTACGGTAAATATAGTTTCTTTATATGATGAGACAATAATCGAAACTGAAAAAGATTCAGATCAGGAACTAAAATCCAGACCGCCGATTGTAACAGTTATGGGACATGTTGACCATGGGAAAACAAAATTGTTGGATGCTATCCGCTCTTCAGATGTTGTTGCTGGAGAGTATGGAGGCATTACTCAGCATATAGGAGCCTCAACTGTTAAACTGCCTCAAGGCGATATTGTTTTCCTTGATACTCCAGGGCATTCAGCATTTACTCTCATGAGATCCCGTGGAGCACAGATAACGGACATTGTCATTCTTGTAGTTGCAGCCAATGATGGAGTTATGCCTCAGACAGTTGAAGCTATTAATCATGCAAAAGATGCTAATGTCCCAATAATCGTTGCAATTAATAAAGTTGATTTACCTGAAGCTAATCCCGATCGTGTTAAGCAGCAGCTTTCTGAATATAATTTACTGCCGGAAGATTGGGGTGGATCAACACTGTTTTGTGAAATATCTGCATTGAAGAATCAGGGTATAGAGGAGTTATTGGAAACAATACTGCTGCAGTCAGAAATCCTTGAACTGACCTCAAATTATAACTGCAGAGCAGAAGGTAAAATCATTGAATCAAAAGTTGAGCATGGACGCGGGATTGTATCAACTGTGATAGTTCAAAGAGGTACATTAAGAGTTGGAGACCCCTTTGTAGCGGGTATTTACAGCGGAAAAGTTCGTGCCCTATTTAATGACAGGGGTTATAAAATTGACGAGGCAACACCTTCTACCCCTGTTGAAATTCTTGGTTTTTCTGGTGGTATACCTAGTGCCGGAGCTCCATTTCAAGTAACTGAAAATGAACGCCAGTCTAGGCAGGTAGCTAGTAAAAGACAGGAATTAGAAAGGCAGGGGGAAGCCAGCAATATGAAGAAAGTTACCCTTGATAATCTATTCGATTCTATTCAGGAAGGTGAGATACAGGAATTTAAAGTAGTTATTAAAGGTGACGTACATGGTTCTGTAGAAGCCCTGCAGACAGCATTGGAGAAATTATCAACAAAAGAAATACGGCTTCATGTAATCCATGCTTCAGCAGGAGCAATTGTTGAAAATGATATAAATTTAGCAATAGCTTCAAATGCAATTGTTATTGGTTTCAATGTTCGTCCTACCCCGAAAGCTCAAGCTTTAGCAGAAAAAGAAAAAATTGATATAAGAAAATATAATATTATTTATGATGTAGTAGATGATATTAAATTAGCAATGGAAGGGATGCTTTCACCTGACTACAAAGAAAATGTAATTGGTCATGTTGAAATACGAGATATTATTAAAGTTCCCAAGATTGGCTTGATTGCTGGAAGCTATGTGTTAGATGGTAAAGTAAAAAGGAACTCCATGGTTCATGTTCTGCGTGATAATGTATTAATTCACACAGGTAAGATAAATTCTTTAAAACGATTTAAAGATGATGTTAAATCAGTAGATGCAGGATATGAATGCGGCTTAGGAATTGAAAACTTTCAAGATATTCGCGAGAATGATATTCTTGAAGTATATGAGACTGTTGAGGTTAAAAAGAAATTATGAGCGAATTTAAAGCGGAAAGGATAGCTTCATATATTCAGGAAGCTGTCTCTTCTCTAATTCTCCAGGGTGAACTGAAAGATCCGCGGATTAGCAGGTTCATACAGGTGAATAGAGTAGAAGTATCCCATGATACAAGCTCAGCAAAAGTATTTGTATCTACTTTTGAAGATGAAGAAGTGCTGAATTCTTCAACAAAAGCTTTACAATCTGCTGCTGGGTTTATTCAGAAAAAGATAGCTAAGCATGTAAAAACAAGAAATACACCAAGATTGATATTCATATCAGATAATTCTATAAAAAACAGTATAAAAGTAAATTCACTTATAGATCACCTGCATGATGAAGAAGATAGTGATGAATGAACAGTTCAGGAATAATTTTATTAAATAAAAGGCCCGGATACACGTCATTTTCCGAAATTCAAGAATTGAAAAAAAGATTCGGTTTAAAGAAAGTCGGCCATGCAGGGACTCTTGATAAGTTTGCTTCCGGTTTGCTTATTGTGTTATCCGGATACATGACTAAACTCAATCCTTATTTTACTCAAGCTTCCAAAACCTATATCACTGTTTTTAAATTTGGTGAAGAAACTGATACATTAGATCCTCATGGAAGTATTATCAAACAAGATTCTGTACCAGATGAAGCAAGCATTAAAAATAGCTTAAGACATTTTACTGGTGAGATATATCAAAAACCGCCAATATATTCAGCCATACATGTAAAGGGCCAAAGGGCTTATAAATCGGCTTTAAAAGGTGAAAATGTTGATATACCTGAAAGAAAGATTACTATTCAAAATATTTCAATTCTTTCCTGGAAGTCCCCATTCCTGAAACTATCCATTTCATGTTCAAAAGGAACCTACATTAGATCAATTGCTAGAGATTTAGGTGCTTACTCTGGAAGCTGTGCACATGTAACTGAATTAAAAAGGACTAGAATTGGTGATTTTTTCTTGGACAGAGCATTTACAGTAGACAATTTCACAGCAGATGCAGGTATCATAAAAAAAAAGGAAGCTTTTAAATATCTAGAAGACTGTAAATTTTTTACTGTAAAGAATGAATATAAAGAAAAAGTTCTTCATGGAAATGCTCCAAAAGAAAATTGGATCAAGGAGATGCAGAATCAGGAAAATTTCAATCATAATTTTTTATGTTTCTTTGATGAAAACGAAAATTTCCTTTGCATGTACACTTATAATTCTTCAAATTGCAGTATTAAATCAATTTATGTAAATTCACAGTTTGAAACCTAATAGTGGAGTATTGAAAAGTGGAAATTATCACTTTTGAAAATTTTATCAACAATAAAACACTTTTAAACGAAAAAATTTCAGCAACTATTGGTGTATTTGACGGTATACATAAGGGACATAGAAAATTAATTAAATCAACAACTGCTGATAAGCAGACAAAATCTTTAGTAATAACATTTAAAAATAACCCAAAGGCTTTTCTTCCGCATCGCGAATATACAGGCAGTATCTCAACAATTTCCCAAAGGCTTAGATGTTTTGAAGAGCTTAAAATCGATTATGTTGTTATGATTGACTTTTCCAGTGATTTTAGTAAACTATTTGGAGAAGAATTCATGCAATATATACTGAATTCCTGCAGACTGCATAAATTGTTTATAGGAAGTAATTTCCATTGCGGATACAAAGGTAGATTTTCTGCAGGAGATACAAAAAAATTGCTAAGTTCAAAAGGAGTAGTTGTAGAAATAATTGAACCTTTGCTATATGATAATAGTATCGTTATAAGCAGCACAATAATTAGAAATGCAATAAAAGAAGGAGACTTAGAATTAACTGAAAAATTAATAAACCGAGCATATTCTCTTGATTTAGCCGATTTACCTCAAAAACAAGAGAACAAAGCCATTTACATATGTAAGGATGATATTATGCAAGTTCTGCCGCCACCTGGAACATATAGTGCATGCTATCGTATTGAAGAAGAATATAATTGCGAAAAAGCAATAACTGTTATAGATAATCAGTATATTGTGATACCAGTAAAATTTGAAAATCAAAAGAAAAAAATTCTGAATGTTGAATTCAAATCAATAAGGAGATTGTGAAATGCCTTTATCTAAAGAAGAAAAAGCTGAAATTGTAAAAAACTATGGAGAATCAGAAAAAGATACTGGTTCTACTGAAGTACAGATTGCACTTTTAACAAAAAGAATTACTGAATTAACAGAACATTTTAAAACAAATAAGAAAGATCATGCAAGCAGAAGAGGTCTTCTTAAACTTGTTGGAAAAAGAAGACGATTATTGCGATATTTGAGTGACAATGATCTGGACTCTTACCGGAAACTTATTAAAGAATTAGGTTTACGTAAATAACACATAAGGAAAGAATATATATGGTTTTTACCGAGAAAATACGAATTGGAGATAATGATCTTGTTCTGGAAACTGGAAGAATGGCTAAGCAGGCTAATGGCTCTGTTTATGCTTACTATGGTGGCAGTGCTGTTCTAGCTACAGCATGCTGTGGCAGGTCTCCAGTTGAAGGATTAGATTATGTACCGCTTCAGGTTGAATATAATGAAAAATATTATGCTGCCGGGAAGATACCAGGCGGTTTTCTGAAAAGAGAAGGGCGTCCTAAGGATAAAGAGATCCTTGTCAGCCGGCTTATTGATAGACCTATGAGGCCTCTTTTTTCCAAGGCATTTCAAAGAGAGATACAAGTTGTTCCAACCACTGTCTCTACTGATCAAATTAATCCCCCTGATATGATAGCAATGGTTGCATCATCCGCGGCAGTTACTATTTCAGATATCCCTTTCAATGGTCCTGTAGCAGCTGTTCGGGTCTGTATGCTTAATGGAGAGTTCATTGTAAATCCTACATTTGAACAGGTTGAGGAGAGTATACTTGATATAATTGTTTCTGGAACACAGAGTGGAATCACAATGGTTGAGGGTGGTGCACAGCAAGTTGATGAACAGACAATGCTGAAGGCAATAGAGACAGCTGAACCAGTAATAAAAGATATTTGTGATGCTCAACTACGACTAGCCGAAAAATGCGGTAAAGAGAAACTTCCTTTAGTTGAAACTGATGAAGAATTTTCTTTAGCTGATAAAATTAAAGAATTTGCATATGGTGATTTAGAAAAAGCATGTTTTCTATCTGGTAAATTTGAAAGATCCGACGGCATCCGGACAGTTAAAGAAAATACTATTGAACATTTTGGAGATGAAATAACTGAAGATAATCAGAAAAAAGTAAGTACTCTTTTTGATGATATGGTTAAAGAGATTATTAGAAAATCTATATTAGAAAGAGGTATTCGTGCAGACGGACGGGATGTTGAAACGGTCAGACCAATTACCTGTGATATAAATATTCTTCCCAGGTCTCACGGCAGTGCTCTATTTACTAGGGGAGAAACACAAAGTCTTGGTGTTACTACTCTAGGAACTGTTTATGACGAGCAAATGAAAGATGATATTGACGGTGAAAAATCATTTGAAAGATTCATGCTTCATTATAATTTCCCTCCTTTTTCTGTAGGAGAAACAGGCAGGCTTTTTACTGGGCGTCGAGAAATAGGTCATGGGCATTTAGCTCATCGTGCACTAGAGCCTGTACTTCCCTCCAAAGATGAATTCCCTTATACCATACGTATCGTTTCAGAAATACTTGAGTCCAATGGATCTTCCTCCATGGCAACGGTATGCAGCGGTTCTCTCTCTCTGCTTGCTGCGGGAGTTAATATTCAGAAACCTGTTGCTGGTATTGCCATGGGACTTGTTGCTTCTGAAGAAAAAAATGTAGTTCTCACTGATATCTTAGGTGAGGAAGATCATCTTGGAGATATGGATTTCAAAGTAGCAGGAACAGAAGACGGTATTACAGCTTTTCAAATGGATATAAAAATTGATGGAGTAAGCAGTGATCTTATGGCAAAAGCTCTTGATCAGGCTAAACGGGGAAGAATGCATATTCTTGATATCATGAATAAAGTCATTGAAAAACCGAATGAGGATTTATCTGCTTATGCACCAAGAATTATAAAAATGCGTATAGATGAAGAAAAAATTGGTGCTGTTATTGGACCTGGAGGAAAAAATATTAAAGGTATTGCAGAACGCACAAGTTCTGAAATTAATATTGAAAACGATGGGACCGTAACTATTTATGGGAAAGATACAGAAAAAGCAGAGCTTGCAAAAAAAGGCATAAGAGAACTTATTGAAGAACCTGAAGTAGGAAGGATTTACCACGGCACTGTTAAAAGAATTACTGATTTTGGTGCTTTTATTGAAATTCTTCCCGGCAAAGAAGGTTTATGTCATATATCAAAACTTTCCGATAAGAGAGTCAATTCAGTAAAAGATGTTTTATCCATGAATCAGGAAATTCCAGTTAAACTTATTGAGATTGACAGAATGGGTAGATTGAATCTCAGTTACGTAGATGCTCTCAAGGAAACTAAAGAAAAATAAATGAGGGCTCCTTCATAATGGTTATAAAGATAAGAACTGCATCCGGCAGCAAATTACCGCATTATCAGACTCCTTATTCTGCCGGAGCAGATCTTTATGCCAATTTGGATAAGCCTGTAACTATTG
>JAIPFS010000038.1 GCA_021736545.1 Spirochaetia bacterium
GAATTGGAGCTTATGATGATGCTTACAAGTGGTTGAGTTATTTAGTTTCTGAAGAACCTGAAAATGCTAAATTTATTGCCCAGTATGCTGATTGTTATAATTCTTTTAACAAATTAAAAAGCGCAAAACTCTATTTCAGGGAAGCTTTTTTTCTTGGTCCAGAAAAAATAGATTTACATTTTATAGAATCACAATCTATTTCTCGAATTATTGAAAGAATTGTCAATTTTGGTTATTCTGATAATACAATTACTTATTGGATACCCGTTTTTGGATATCTATTTGATTTTTTAAATATTAAAAGGGAATTATCTGCTGTTGAATATGGAAAACTTTTACAGAACATTCAGAATTTAGAAAATGAAATAGATCAGACCCAAAACAGTAGGGAAATTTTAGAACCAATACTAATAAATTCGTATCTAGTACTTTTAGATTATTTACATATGAAACAGCTGTCTTTTGAAAAAATTTCTGAGGCAGAACACAATCTGTTTCTATTGAATACTAATATTTATGAAATTTATGAAAAAAAGAAATTAAACATTTAGGATGGTAATATAATGGAAAATGCGACAGAACGTTTGCTGGAGATGCTAAATGAAGAAAAGTGGACCAGAGCTACAATTAACAGCTATACAATCAATAATTTTGAAGAATTGGATAAATTTGTTGAAGCCTGTCCAAAAGAGGAATTAAACGATTTAAAAGAAGAGTGTGATAATCATTTGGCTCATACAAAAAACAGCATCATTGCACTGTATATTTCCGGTATTGTATCTTTAAAAAAACGCATGATTGATGATACGAACCTTATTCAACTAATAAATATCTTTACTGATAACAGAAAATGGAAATTGGTAGAGTATCTCTGTAAAAAAATTCTTGAATTTGGAGAAAACAAATCGGCCTTACGGCTGCTGGCAAGCTGTTATGAAAATACTGGTGAAGAGGGAAAAAAGTTTGAAGTATGGGAAAGACTCGTAAAAGTTGATTATGATGAAAATGAAATAGTACGACAAATTGCTGAGAGGTACGATGAACAAGGTAATGATGAAAAAGCAGTAATTTTTTATAAAAAAGCTTTGCATCGTTTTATAACGTACAAAAACTTCTCTCAAATAAAAGAAATATGGGATATCCTTTTAGAAAAAGTTCCTGAAGAATATGAGTTTTTTGTACAGTTGGAAAATAAAGTTAGCACTGTACTTTCAGAGGATAGGGCAAATCAACTCTTGCTTGACTTTTACTATATTATAAGAGAACAGGGGAAGTGGGATAAATCTATTGAGCTTCTTAAAAAATATCTACATCGTGAGCCTAAAGCTAATGAAATTCGAAATGAACTTATTAACTGTTATAGAGAGAAATTCAGTAAACATAGTAAACTTGAATCATATATCTCTGAATCAAATCTCCTCCAGTCTTACAGAAATGTGGAGGATGCAATTTCTTTCTTTGAAAAACACATTGCTTTTGATACAGGTAATTTTGTGTACCATAAAACTTGGGGCATTGGAAAAATTCGCTCAATAAAAGGTGAACAGGTAATAATAGATTTTTCTAGAAAGCGTGGTCATGAAATGACTTTGAAAATGGCAGTTAATGCCCTTACAGTTCTGAAAAAATCGCATATTTGGGTTATTAAAAGTATTTGGCCTAAAGAAAAGCTTCATAGTAAAGTGAAAAATGATATTCCATGGACATTAAGAATAATAATAAGAAGTTATGATAATTCTGCTAGTATAAAAAATATCAAAGCAGAACTTGTCCCTTCGGTGCTATCTAAAAATGAATGGCTTGCATGGAATACAAATGCACGAAAAATATTAAAAACTGATCCCATGTTTGGTAATAATCCCGAAAAAGCTGATGAATATGTTGTCAGAGAAACTCCCATTTCATATGAAGAAAAAACTTTAAATCTATTCAAAGGTGAGAAGAATTTTTATCAGAAAGTTAAAATTCTTAGAGAATTCCTTACAAATAGTGAACCAGATTCAACTTATTTTGAAGAAATTTTTAATTATTTTTTCTCAATAGTAAACAGTTTTACCACATTAAATGACCAAGCGATTTCAAGCTATCTTGTATTAAAGAGATTGAAATCACAATATGGTTTTCTGCCTCAGATTCCTGTTTTGGATATTATACAGAATTTTTCCTCTGAAAATGAAATAATTTCAATTTTCAGAAATATAGATGACTCTGAAATTAAACGTGATTTTTTAGTTGAAGTAAAGAAAAATCATGAAGACTGGCAGGAAATTTTCAAGAAACTTCTACCTTATTATCAAACAATGTTTATTATTGATGAACTTGAAGAGGATAAAGAGGGTAAAAATAAAATAAAGGAATTGTTTGAAGATTCAATAAATACGTATCGTGAAAAACCTGAATTATTTGTTTGGCTGACAAAAAATTTCAGTGAAACGGAATGGGGCAGTAAAGGCATACAATATGAAAGAGTGATGATCCCTCTGCTTCATCTATTGGATATTACCTTTAGGAACATTTCAAATAAAAAAGAGGTGAGTTTTAATAGAAAACTGAATAAAAACATTCAGACAATATTATTTGAAGATAAATTATTAGATACTTACATAAAATCTAGAGATGAAGATGCTGTATACAGGATTTACAGTTTAGTAAAAGATGTTGAAGAACTTGATCCTGCAAGAAAAATTGAACTGAAGCATACAATTAAAAATTTATTTCCTTACTTTAAGTTCCTAGGTGAAGATGATAAATCTGAAACAGTTTCAGGAGGACTTCTGGTAACAGAAAAATTTTACTATAAAAGACAGAATGAGCTCAAACACATTCTAGATGTTGAAATACCAGAGAATTCAAAAGAGATTGGGGTTGCCCGGGAATTGGGGGATTTGAAAGAAAATGCAGAATATAAAGCAGGTAAAGAGAGGCAGCAGCTTTTAAATATTAGTGTCGGTAAAATACGGGATGAACTAGAAAAAGCTGTTATCTTTAATCCTCGAGATTTAGATAGCACAAAAATATCTTTTGGTACCTATGTAGAATTGATAAATCTTAATACAAATAAAAATGAAGAATACAGAATTTTCGGCCCCTTGGAATCAGACCCTTCACGTAAAATATTATCATATCTCTCCCCTTTTGGATCAAAGTTGCTGAATCACACGGTGGGAGAAACTTTTTCTTTTACAATTAATGATAACAACTTCTCTTACAGAGTTAAGAATATTGAAGCTGCAGATATACCTTGAATGATTTACTAATGATAATTCAAGAATAAATGATTTACCAGTAAAAAGATCCCTGACAGGGATCTTTTTACATCATTTTTGAGTATACAGCTGAAGAAATTCTTTCTTAAAATCTAAAAAGTCTCCATTTTTAATATGATAAGTTATTTTATTCATAAGATCATATAGAAATTGTAAATTATGCTCAGTAGCCAGCATTGCACCAAGTATTTCTTTTGTTTTGAAGAGATGTCTTAAGTATCCTTTAGAATAATTTGTACAGGCAGTGCAGCTGCAGTTTTCGCTTATGGGTGATGTATCCATTGCATATCTAGCTTTCTTTATCTGTATTATTCCATTATTTGTGAATACTGAACCATTCCTAGCTGTTCTTGTTGCAAAAACACAGTCAAAAATATCTATCCCCTGAGTAACAGCTTCAAGGATATATTCTGGAGTTCCTATACCCATAACATATTTGGGTTTATCCTTTGGCATTAAATCAGAGGTATAGGCTAAATATTCAATAAATTTATCAGCTGGCTCTCCAACTGAGAGTCCTCCAATTGCAAAACCTGGAAAATCAAGAGAACAGATCTCTTCAACACTACGTTTTCGTAAATCCTTAAAAAAATTGCCTTGTATTATTCCAAAAAGTTTCCCATCAAAATCTTCATGTTGTGAATTCCACTGATGTAAAGAACGAGTTGCCCAGTTAGTAGTCTTTTTTAGTGCTTCTTCTGCTTCTCGATGCTGAATATCAGGAGAGGTGCAAACATCAAGACACATTAGGATATCACTTCCAAAAATTCGCTGTATATCAACAACTTTTTCAGGGCTAAGTTTATGCAGTGAACCATCAATGTGGGATCGAAATGTAACGCCTTCATCTTTGATTTTACGTAATTGAGCAAGGGAAAAAACTTGAAAACCTCCGCTGTCTGTAAGTATATTATGTTTCCAGGAAGAAAAATTATGTAAGCCGCCATATTTTTTAATAACTTCTATACCTGGTCTTAAGTACAGATGATATGTATTCCCAAGAATCATTCTATACCCAATATCTTCTACTGTGCTATGATGCATTGCTTTGACCGTTCCGTTTGTACCTACAGGCATGAATGCCGGAGTCTGCATTTCTCCATGAGGCAGCTTCAGTTTTCCTAATCTTGCCTTAGATGCGGAATCGGTAAGACTTACTGTAAAAATATTATCTTTATGTGCCATTTATGATCTTTTCACCTTTAAATTTAAGTTCTTGCATTTTTATACATTACAGAGCCGATTATAAAGAATAGTGTAAAAGGAAGCAATGATCCCAAAGAGGGGTGTATGTATCCCTGTTTTGCTAGAGTTATTCCAATGAATTCAACAACATAAAAAACAACCAGAATAGAAAGGCTGTAAAAAATACTTAATAATAGAATATTTTTTTTCATACGTGTTCCAATTGACAGCGAAAGTAAAGTTACAATAATTGGCGTCAATGAAAAGAAAATTCTCTCATATAAATCTGTGCTTGCAGAATAATATGTATCTCGATCTATATATCTGATTCTCTGTATGTAAGAAACGGCATCACTGAACTGCAGATACTTTATTGAGTCAGAGATTCTTAAGAAATTATCAGGAGCGAGAGTTAATTTTGTATTGACATACTCTTTTTTAAATTGTGAAGCAATCTTCCCTCTTTTTTCAGCACCCTCAGTTGAATCTGAAGCATTTGCAGTGTTATTAATGCTGAAAACTATGCTGTCCTTAATAATCCATAATCCCCTTTCCTCATCATATTGTGCTTTTTTTGCATCAACTCTTTCAGAAATTACGCCATTTTCAAAAATGATAATACTGAGGTTTGTTAATTCATAAGCAGAAGCATCGTAGTATTCAGCAAAATATAAAATTGAAAAATCATTATTCCAAATAGCAAAATCAGTATTATTTAAATTACTTTCCTCTGTTTCAGAAATATTCTCGATAATATTGTCATGAATTTGATTTGAAGGAATTGTAATAAAATTATCAAATAAAAACGATGTAATACTAAGCAGAAATCCAATTGTAATAATTACTGCAGTAAGGCGATAGAATGAAATTCCGGAATTTAAAATTGCAATAATTTCGTTATTCGCATATAAGTTTGCAAAGAGAAAACAAATCGAAAATAGTAATACAGCTGGTAACGTTAACGTAATTGAATACGGAATATAAGAAACAAACAGGTGTGCGATTGTACCGAAAGGTACTTCCTGAGAAATAAAGAGATCTATTTTCCCGAAGATATCAACAAGACTTACAATTATGGAAGCTGAAGATAGTGTAAGAAGAAATAAAAAGATAAATTGCTTAATAATATATACATCTAATCTTTTTAAAAACATAGTTCCTTTCTCATAGGCAATTATAATCCGTTTTTATTTTATTATACTATCTGTTTTTTAAAATAGAAAATACAAGCAATCCTATAGTTCCAAGAAAGAAATTTGGCAGAAACATTAATAAAAAGGGTGAAAAATCTATTTTAACTCCGTATGTCTGCCCTAAAAACAGAAAAACCCAATATAGTGTTGAAAGTATCACGCCGAATCCGAAACCTATGAGTTTCCCATTCTGAAATTTGAAAGTTGAAATTGGAAAAGATAAAAAAATAAGGAATAAACAGCCTAAGGGTAGTGAAAGTTTTTTAAATAATTCAATTTTATAGTATCTGAATGTTCTCGTTGTAAAATCTCTATTCTGTCTATCTAAAATCTTACTGTAAGAATTTTCAGCTGCTGTGAAATTATTATTTAGAAATGATTGAAAAAGAGTATATTTTTCAAGAGCAATTGCTTTCTCATTTTCAATCTGATTCACTTGAATTGTTTTCTGTTTTTCCTGTATCTCACTGTATACATCAAGAAAACTTTTTTCCGATGGGGCTGTAGAGAGCATGTTAAAGGATAAGGAATCCATGAAAAAGAACAAATCCATCGAATCTGCTTGAAAAGTATCATAAGCTGCAGAACTGCTTTTACTCTGGATATATTGGACATCATATAATTCCAAGATGAACGAATTTTCATCATCAGCTTTTTTTAATATTGCTTTCTCTGCATTTGTAATAGTACGGTTATCATAACTCTCATTTAAGTTCACTATTATGATGTCTAAAATATCTTCGTCTTCTATTTGTTTGTTAACTATAAGTTTATCACCATATTTAGTACTCGTGAAAGAACCGAGTTCTAAAGCAGGAGATTTATACAGCAATTCTTTATAGAGTTTTTTATATTCTATGGTACTGAGGGGAAGAAAAATATCATTAACCAAAAAAGAAACAACTGAAAAGATTATCGCAACAGTTATGAGCGGTGTCAGTATTTTCTTATATGAGATCCCGCCCGAACGCATGGCTAACAATTCCGAATCTGAAGAAAGCCTTCCCAGAGCCATAGAAGCACCAGATAATGTAGCAAACGGGAAAGTAAAAGCTAATATTATTGGAACTGAATATACTATTATTCGTAATAAATCTTCTATTGAGACATTTTTTATAAGTATATTTTTTGCAACAAGGAGAATTTGATTAATAAAGAAGATGAAAAAGAAAAAAAGGAATGAAATTAGAAAGGATAAAAGAAATTCTTTAAGAATATATTTCTTAATTGTAAAATAATTTCCACTTATCATTATAAACCTGTGGAACCAAAACCGCCTGTACCTCTATCTGTATCATTAATAGTATTTTCTTGTGTAAATACTGCTTTTGTGACTGGTGTTATAACAAGCTGTGCAATTCTATCGTTATTATTGATAGTATATGAAACTTCACCAAGGTTTATTAATAGTATTTTTATCTCACCACGATAATCTGCATCAATTGTTCCAGGAGAGTTAAGTACCGTTATCCCATGTTTATAAGCTAGTCCTGAACGCGGACGAATCTGCCCTTCAAAGTTGGCTGGGATTTCTAAATAAAGACCAGTACTAATCAAAGATCTTTTCCCAGGATCAATAGTTACAGGCTTATCCAAATTGGCATAAAGATCTGCTCCGGCAGAATAAGGAGTCTGATAATGCGGTAATTTGCTGCCGGATGCAGTTCTTATCTTTATAACCATTATGAAGGAGCCCTCATCTATTTTTCTTTAGTTTCCTTGAGAGCATCTACGTAACTGAGATTCAATCTACCCATTCTATCAATCTCAATAAGTTTAACAGGAATTTCCTGATTCATGGATAAAACATCTTTAACTGAATTGACTCTCTTATCGGAAAGTTTAGATATATGACATAAGCCTTCTTTGCCGGGAAGAATTTCAATAAAAGCACCAAAATCAGTAATTCTTTTGACAGTACCGTGGTAAATCCTTCCTACTTCAGGTTCTTCAATAAGTTCTCTTATACCTTTTTTTGCAAGCTCTGCTTTTTCTGTATCTTTCCCATAAATAGTTACGGTTCCATCGTTTTCAATATTAATTTCAGAACTTGTACGTTCTGCAATACTTTTAATATTTTTTCCTCCAGGTCCAATAACAGCACCAATTTTTTCTTCATCTATACGCATTTTAATAATTCTTGGTGCATAAGCAGATAAATCTTCATTCGGTCTTTCAATGACTTTATTCATGATATCAAGAATATGCATTCTTCCCCGTTTCGCCTGATCAAGAGCTTTTGCCATAAGATCACTGCTTACTCCATCAATCTTAATATCCATTTGAAAAGCTGTAATACCATCTTCTGTTCCAGCTACTTTGAAATCCATATCTCCAAGATGATCCTCCTCACCTAAGATATCGGTGAGAACTACATTCTTTTCTTCAGAAGCTACAAGTCCCATGGCAATACCTGCAACTGGTTTTTTTATTTGCACTCCGGCAGCAAGTAATGAAAGAGAACCGCTGCATACCGTCGCCATTGAAGAAGATCCATTGGATTCAAGTATTTCTGAAACAATACGTATGGTATAAGGGAATTCATCTTTGGAGGGAAGTACAGGCTCTAGTGCACGATGTGCTAAATGTCCATGACCTATTTCCCGACGTCCGGTCGATAGTCTTCCTGTTTCACCAACAGAGAATGGAGGGAAATTATAATGAAGCATGAATCTTTCAAATGACTTGTCACCATCTATGTCATCTTTCATTTGTTCGTCATAAACCGTTCCAAGGGTTGTAACTCCAAGACTTTGAGTTTCTCCTCTTGTAAACAGGGCGCTGCCGTGAGATCTAGGAAGTATATTTATATCACAGGTAATCGGTCTGACCGTTTCAACATCCCGTCCGTCTGCTCGAATACCTTTATCTAATATTGATTTCCTAATAATCTCTTTAACCATATCATCAAAAAGTACACTTACTTTTTTCTGATTATCTTCAGTTATTTCATCTCCAAAATGTTCAATAGTATTTTCTTTAACTGTCCGGATGCCGTCGGATCTTTCAAATTTTCCAGATAGAAAACATGCTTTTTCCAAATCACCATATGCAAATTCTTTAATTTTATCAGCTAAAGAAAATTCTTCATCAGTTTCAACTAAAGGAAGTTTCTCTTTACCGCATTTTTCGGCTAAACGGAGTTGCGCATCACAAATATCTTTTATTACTGGTTCAGCTGTCTCAATTGCCTTCAGCATTGTTTCTTCAGCTACCTGTTGGGCCCCGCCTTCTACCATAGTGATTCCATTCTGTGTTCCGGAAACAATAATATCCAGTATACTTTCTTCAACCTGATCAAAGGTGGGATTTACAATAAACTCTCCATTAAGCATACAGACTCGAACAGCTGCTACCGGTCCATTGAACGGTATATCAGAAATAGTAACTGCAGCGGATGATGCAACCATTGCTATCATATCAGGAGGATTTATTTGATCAGTTGATACAGTCGTGGGTACAACTTGTATCTCTCTTTGAAAGGCCTTGGAAAAAAGAGGCCTCATAGGTCTATCTATAAGCCGGCTTACAAGTATCTCTTTATCCTTAGGACGCCCTTCTCTTTTTAGAAAACCGCCTGGTATCTTCCCGGCAGCATAATATTTTTCATTATATTCAACTTGAAGAGGTACATAATCCAATCCTTCAACTGGAGACCTGCCGCAGCATGCTGTAGCAAGGACAGCACTGCCTCCATAGTAAGCATAAACAGAGCCATTAGCCTGTTTAGCCATTCTTCCAGTTTCCAGAACAAGATCATTATCTCCAATTCGTATTTTTTCGGTAAAAACCATATATATTCATTCCTTATGTATTATTTACGTAAACCTAATTCTTTAATAAGTTTCCGGTAAGAGTCCAGATCATTGTCACTCAAATATCGCAATAATCGTCTTCTTTTTCCAACAAGTTTAAGAAGACCTCTTCTGCTTG
>JAIPFS010000039.1 GCA_021736545.1 Spirochaetia bacterium
CACGGGTATTTGAATGGATAATTGTAATAAAGCAGTTGTTGAACTCAATTTTAAACTCAGTAATCGAACCGAGGAATGATTCCATCTCAAGACGTCCCGAAAATCCTGTAGGCTCAGTACTGACGTCCAATGCCTCCGGTTTGATGCTCAAGGTAACTTCCTCACCTTCCTTATATTCCGCTGAGCTGTCTTTTTTAAGCAGTTCCAGGGGCTTTCCAGCAAGCTGCACCGTAACCGTCTTCCCATTGTCTTCCTCGATGGTGGCATCCAGAAAATTTGCATTCCCGATAAAATCAGCAACAAATGAGTTGGCCGGATTCAAATAGATCTGCTCAGGAGTACCGTATTGAATAATCTTTCCATTATTCATAACCACGATTCGGTCTGACATGCTGAGAGCTTCACTCTGGTCGTGGGTAACATAAAGGGCAGTAATTCCCAGCATCTGCTGCACCCGTTTAATCTCATTTCGGGTCTGTATCCGCAGTTTAGCATCTAAATTAGAAAGGGGCTCATCAAAAAGAATAATCTCCGGTTTCAGAACCAGCGCACGCGCAAGAGCTACTCTCTGCTGCTGCCCGCCGGACAGTTCCCCGGGATACCGCTGTTCCAGCCCGACAAGATTCACCATCTGACAAGCCATGGCCACATCATTTTTTATAACTTCCTTCGAGAGCTTCCGGACCCTCAGTCCATAGGCGATATTCTCAAAAATTGTCAAATGGGGAAACAGGGCATAACTTTGAAACACCATAGGCATATTTCGGTTGAAAGCTGGAACATTATTAATCTTTTTTTTATTGAGGATGATATCACCGCGATTCTGGTTCTCAAAACCCGCAACCATTCGCAGCGTTGTTGTTTTACCGCAGCCTGAAGGCCCCAGAAGCGTCACAAATTCGCCTTTATTGATAGATAGGGAAATATCATCCACAGCAACAACAGTAGAGCCTCTACCGTCATCAAAAACTTTCGTAATATTATTCAATTCAAGATAGCTCTCTTTACTCATAGCTCAGTTCTCCTGATGTTTCTATTTGGTTGTTCCAAAAATCTGTGACTGTTTCAAGCCCGTTAATTTCATGATCAGCAGTATAAAAACCATAATGATGATAATAAGCATAAATGACATGACAGAAGCCACACCAAGACGCATAATTTCCGTCTGCGCCAGTATCAGCACGGTCATATGATTCCATCGAGCAGATACAAGAAAAATAATTGCACTAATGGCTGTCATGCTTCTGATGAATGCAAATGTGGCCCCGGCAAACAATGCCGGCCTGATGAGGGGCATCGTGATTTTCCTGAAGGTGTAGGCGCTGGTTCCGCCTAAATTTGTTGAAGATTCCTCAATTTCCGGTGATATCTGCTTGAGGGCGGCAATACCCCCTTCCACTCCAATGGGGACATTCCGGAAAACATAGCAGGCTATCAGAATAAATGCTGTTCCCGAAAGCTCAAAAGGCGTTTTGTTAAAAGCGAGAATATATCCAATACCCACCGCTGTTCCGGGAATGGCGTAACTCAGCATGGAGAGAAACTCGATAAAATGCTTTCCGGGAAACTGTTTTCGAACCACAATAAATGCAATCAGCATACCCAGCAAAGCAGTTAAGGGTGTAGAAATCAGCGCCAGAATCAAGGTGTTTTTCATGGTCGTCATGCCTACATCAAAACTGTATGCAAAATGCTCCAGTGTTAAGGACCAATCTACTCCCCAAAGCTTAATGAAGCTTCCTGATATAATGGTGAAATAGAAGAGCAGGACAAAGGCGGAGATTCCGGCAGCTGCTGCAAAAAGAGCCCATCGAGCTCCCTTTCCAATGGAAGAAGACGCACGGCGGGATGATTTTCCTGTAATTGTGGTATAGGTTTTATTCTTCATGATATATTTCTGAACAAAGAAAACCCCCACCGTGGGAACGAGGAGAAGTATGGCCAGAGCAGTACCCCGAGGCAGATTTCCCATACCGGTAAACTCTAAATACGCCTGTACCGAAAGCACATCAAAATCCCCCCCAATGATAATGGGATTACCGAAATCAGTAAGAGAGCCGACAAAAACCAGCAGCCAGGAAGCAAAAATTCCCGGCAAGGCCAGCGGCATAACCACAGTCCAGAAAACCCGCCCTCGCTTTGCGCCGAGATTCATGGCGCAGGTCTCCAAGTCCGGATCAATCCCCTGCAGGATTCCCGATAGTGTCATGTATGCAATGGGGAACATTGCTATAGTCTGCACAATAACCAAACCCTTGAGGCCGTAAATACCACTTGTATCCAGCTGCAGCAGTTTGGCTGTGATGAGGCCGTTTCGTCCGAAAAGCAGAATTACGGAAAGGGCGAACATGAACGGCGGGGAAATCATCGGCAGAATAGCCATACCCTGAAAAAATCGCTGCCCAGGAATTCGCGCCTTGGTTAAGGCATACGCAAAAAGAAAACCCACAAAGGTAGCTAATGTTGCAACAATGGCACCGAGGGTGAGACTATTCTTAATCGCCCCGACATATCTGCTGTTTGTAAAAATATGGGCATACTCTTTTGTTGAAAAGCTTCCGTCAGGCATCAAACTCATTTTTGCCGCCGAAAAGAGGGGATAAATGATAAACAGGATGAGCAGTCCCAGTACCGCTAGAATCCCGATAAGCAGAACGGGTTCTCGGGTCAGCTGATAAAAATGATTTTTCCTTCTGAACGCAGGGTTTTGTGCACTCATAATATACCTTAACCTCTTCCCTTATAGTGATACATATACACCAGCCCCGTAAAATTCAAAGGGCTGGTGTTATTATGATGCAAAAGTCTACTTAGTCTTGGACTCACCGCCGATAACATCGTTCCATTTTTCAACCAGGCGAGTTTTGTTTTTCGCTGCCCACTCATCATCCTGTTTTATTGTATTAACTTCAGAGATGGGAACAGCTCCCTCAGCTAGGGGAACATCAACAAAGGGGACTACAAACATCTCTGCATATAATGATGCTGCCGTCTTCCCTAAAGCCCAGTCATACAGTTTTTTCGCTGCTTCAAGCTCCTCTTCGGGACCATTTTTGATTAAGGAAACTGAGGCTACTTCATAACCGGTTCCTTCATCAGGAAAGGTGATTTTCAGAGGATAGCCCTGATCTACCAGACGAACACCGTCATGGGCGTAGCCGATGGCTACGGTGATTTCACCGATACTTGCATTTTTTCCGGGGGCTGAACCCGATCGGGTATACTGAGTTACGTTATTATCAAGGCGTTTCAGATATTCAAACGCTTTATCTTCGCCGTATATCTGAACGAGGGTAGCTAGAACATTATATGAAGTGCCCGATGAACCGGGGTTAGCAACCTGTACATGTCCTTCATACTCAGGACTGGTTATTTCCTCCCAGGATTCAGGCGCCTTCAGACCGTATTTTTCCAACATTTTTGTATTGCTTTCAAAACACAGGGGTCCGGCATAAATCCCTGACCAGTAATACTCGCTGTCCCTGAAGTGATCCGGCATATTTGCCGCAGGTGAATTGTAGGGGGTGGTCAGGCCTTTGTTTTTTGCTTCAATATGACCGAGACCTACTCCTCCATACCAAATACTGGCTTGGGGATTCTCTTTTTCCGCTTCCAGCCTTGCAACAGCCTCTCCAGTGGAGAGCCGTACCCAATCAACCTGTATTCCTGTTTCTTCGGTAAAAGCCTTGAAAACCTTTCTTGCCAGCTCTTCATCCAGGGTAGTATAAGCAGTTATTCGTTCACCTTCCTGTGCAGCTTGTGCCCAGACGGAAAAACCTGAAAACAGAATCATCAATGAAATCAAGATTACTATAACCTTATTTCTCATACGTAAACCTCCATTTTTTTTCTGTATAGATTCAGTATAAATGGGCTTCCTCAAGGTCACAAGAAACAATACGGTTACAAAATGGTAACAGAAGAGTAACAGGTGCTGAAAAGGGAAATTACGATGATACTACGTCTTATCTTCCCCTGAAGGAGTTCTGTGGTCTGAGGGCCTGGAAATTTTATATCCCCGCCCCCATTCATTCAAGATATAGATAGGCTGCGAGGGATCAGGTTCTATCTTTTTGCGCAGTCGCTGGATGGAAACCTTTACAAGCTCCCTTCCCCCTTCCCAATCCTGATGCCCCCAGACTTCTTTGCAAATAACCTGCCAGGAAACCACCCAGCCCGGCCGTGATGCCAGATAGCTTAGCAAGCTGTACTCTGTGGGAGTTAAACTTATAGGAATATTATCACGGCTGACAAATTTTCTATCGGTATGGATATGCAGACCGCCGATATGTATATCCTTTTTCTGTTCAATTCTGCTGATGCGATTCAGAATTTTACGAATACGGAGGATAACTTCACGATGGTTGAAGGGTTTCTTTATGTAGTCCTCAGCACCGATTTCTAATCCTGAAACAACATCTGAATCTTTATCCCGAGAGCTCAGAATTACTACGGGGATAGACCAGCGCTGCTTTATCCTATTACAGACCTCAAGACCATTCATTCCAGGAAGATTAAGATCTAAAATTATCAAATGGATAGTCTCTTTTTCCAGCAGCGCAAGGCCGTCTTCTCCAGTGTAAGCTATGGAAACATCGTACCCCTCATCAAACATGAGATATTCAAGGATTCCCACAATATGGGGTTCATCCTCAATAATCAGAATCTTGTATTTCATGTAAGCTTCTCCCCTGTTCCGCATGCTGCATCCTTGGGAAGGGTGAAAGAAAATGTTGACCCTAATCCCGCAACTGAACCGACATAGACATTCCCGCCATGTTTCTCAATAACACTTTTCACAATAGACAGCCCTAAACCTGCTCCATCCAAGTTTTCCGCTGCGGGATCTGTACTCTGATAGTATTCATCAAAAATTTTCGGTTTTTCTATATTCTGAATACCGCTTCCATTGTCGCTTACCGACACCACCAGGCACTGTTCGTTTTCATTGATGGACACCTCAATCTTCCCTTGCTCCCCGATATGTTTGCTGGCATTGTGAATAAGATTAATCAGCACCTGCTGAATCCATTCGGGATCTGCAAAAACTTTTGAAAGCAAATTGGGATACGTATACTTAATACTTTGATTCCTATTGGTAATGAAGGGCTGAATATCATTGCATACCTTTTTTACTGAACTTCTCAAATCCACCATTTTTTTATGCATCCTGAACCAGGTGTACTCAACCTTTATCTGAGAGAGGATGTTTTCGGTTATGCCGATCATCCTCGTTACATTTTCGGAAGTAGAGTGTATGAACTGCTTCTGCTTGCTGTTCAAGGGTCCCGGTCGTTCCTCCTGCAGAATTTCAGTGGAGGATTTGATAACAGCCAGAGGAGTTCGCAGCTCGTGAGAGAGGGTTGTCAGCAGTTTATTTTTCCGGTCTATTTGTGTATGCAGAGAAGAAATCTCCTCTTCACTCTCCCTCTGCATACTGTTCATGAGAAAAAAAAGACCTAATCCGCAAAGCAGGCTTAAGAAATACGCCGCACCGGAGAGCGGAGTGATCACCACTTTTCCCGGAATCCCTGTCAGAGCAGAAGCTGTAAAAAAAAGATATACAAGTGAAGGAAAAAGATAGTTCCAGGGAGAACGAGTAAAGCGAAGCATCTTACATACAAAAAAGACTGCAAAGGGAATTCCGATAAAGGGATGCAGAAACAGCGGAATCCACAAAATGCAGACTCCTTCAGCTGCTGCTGCCGGCAAGGATGTAAAAAAACTGCCGGCAATCCTGGTTTCCAAAAATTCAAGAATCAGCCAATAAAGAGACACCCCTGCAGCGGAAATGATATACGGGACTTCCCCTCTTCCCAAGAGAAAGGAGAGTCCAATGAATGAGGCAAAAAGGATTCTATAATAAGCAAAATACAGCTGCTTCATGCCCCCTCTTTTTCGTACAAGCAGTTTTACTCAACTAAAACAGGCCGGTGATATTCCCTTCGGCATCAATGTCGATTTCTTCCGCAGAAGGCCGCATCGGCAGCCCCGGCATGGTCATAATATCACCTGTATAGACAACAATAAAGCCTGCCCCGGCACTAATCCGCGCATCCTTTACAGTAATTGTAAAATCCTTCGGACGTCCTGTTACTTTGGCATCGTCGGATAATGACATCTGCGTCTTGGCAATACAGATTGGAAGCTTTCCATAGCCCTGCTCCTCAAATCGACGGATTCGTGTAATCATGCCTTTATTGTATGATACCTTCCCGGCTCCGTAGACCTTTTCTGCAATGGTTTCAATTTTTTCCCGAATACCCATGTCCAAAGGATAGAGATAGGTAAATTCATCCTCTTTATCCCTTTCACAGATCTCAACGATCCTTTCGGCCAGCTTAGTACCGCCGGCACCCCCGGATTCCCGGAAATCAGTAATCTCCGCTGCAGTACCCTGATCTTCAAGCCTCTTTTTAAGCTCCTCCAGCTCTTTCGGGTCATCATCAGCAAAACGGTTGATTGAAACCACTACAGGAACATTGAAAAGCCCCATATTCTCAGCATGTTTGAGGATATTATCCAAACCGTGCACCTTGAAAGCACGCAGGGTAACAACAAGAACAGCGGCTGACGGCTTCAGCCCCCCGGCCCGGCAAGTAATATCATAAAACTTCTCAGCTCCAAGATCAGAACCAAAACCGGCTTCTGTAACCGTATAATCACTCATTTTCAAAGCCATCTTTGTTGCAGTAAGTGAGCTGCATCCATGAGCGATATTTGCAAAGGGACCTGCATGAACAAAAACGGGCATACCCTCAATGGACTGCACCAGATTGGGGTCCAAGGCTTGCTTCAACAGAGCCGCCATAGCACCATGGGCATTGATATCTGCCGCCGTTACCGGTTTCTTATCCCATGTCTCTCCAATTATTATTCTTCCGAGCCGCTCTTTCAGATCCGTTATACTATCTGCCAAAGCGAGAACAGCCATCACTTCGGAAGCAGCGGTTATCTCAAAGCCGTCCTCCCGCATAACACCGTTTTTCCCGCCTTTTCCGGCACCAATGATGATCTCCCGCAAAGACCTGTCATTCATATCCATGACACGTTTCCATTGAATTTTCCTTGGGTTCAGCACAGGCTCTTTCTGTCTATGGATATGATTGTCTATCAGGGCAGAAAGAAGATTATGGGTGATGGATACTGCATGCATATCACCAGTAAAATGGAGGTTTATTTCATCCATGGGAAGTACCTGCGAATATCCGCCTCCTGCGGCCCCGCCTTTTATACCCATACAGGGTCCAAGCGAAGGCTCCCGGATGGCGGCCATACTTTTTTTGCCGATCTTCTGCAGCGCCTGTCCTAAGCCAATGGTATTGGTAGTTTTCCCTTCTCCAAATTTCGTCGGAGTCATGGCAGTAACCAAGATAAGTTTACCTTCCGGCTTAGCTTCTTCCTCAAGTTTACGAAGTTTTCCAGTCGGCACTTTGGCTTTATATTCTCCATAGAGCTGCACATCCTGCTGAAGCCCTGCCTTTTCTGCAATTTCTTTTATTGGCCTGATAAGCGCTTTCTGAGCAATCTCCTGATCTGATTTCATACATCATCCTCCTCATTTACCTTGCTGCCCATTTACAAAAAGCTTGAGGCATTATCTAATTATGATGGATTATACGGATACAATCATGTGTAAGAGCCATATTACTATGATTATCGGCGGGATACAATACTAAAATATTCAAAGAAGGGAACTGCATATTTCACACAACGAGCATAACACTGCAAAGTACTAAATTTTACTATTTTTTACAGTGTAAACAAAAATAAGGATTTTTTGTAATATTTTATTACCATGCAGAGGATTACTACTAAATACACATCATCATTCAAAGAGTTTTTTCAGCTCCGACCAGCCGGTTTCGGTAAAATCTTCCAGCCAGAGATCCAGCTCCATATCCCGAACACTTTCCCCGACTCCCACACTCTTCATGCAGGCGCTGCGGACAGCTTCTATTCCAGCTTTCGCATCCTCAACCCCGATGCACTCTTCAGGTAAGCAGCCGACTCCTTCAGCTGCACGAACAAAGACCTCCGGATCCGGCTTGCCCTTCATCACATCTCCTGCGGGGGAGACAAAATCAAAAGCCTCCTCCAGTTTCAAACGCTTCAGGATAAAGGGAGCATTGCGGCTGGCGGATGCAAGGGCGATTTTAATCCCCGCCTCCTTCAGCTCCTGCAGCAGCGGCACAATCCCCGGAAGAACATCTTTCTCAGTCAGCTGCATGAGTGAATCACGGTAAGCTGTATTCTTTTCCGTCATCAGCTCCTCAATAGTCTCATCATCAAGCTGCACACCGTTGTGACGTAGAATAATCTCAAGTGATTCCCTCCTGGATACTCCGCGAAGGGCAGCATTTATTTCCCAGTTAAATTCCCAAGCATGTTCATCCGCCAGACGTTTCCAGGCGCGATAATGGAATGAATCAGTTGACGTTATTACCCCGTCCAAATCAAAGACCACCGCTTTACACACCGGGGCAGCGGGGACCTCAATCCCTTTTTCCGTAACATCCAGAATCTCTGATCTATGACATATCTGCAGATGTCCTTCTTCCAGAAGCTGATATCGACATCCGCTGCGGCTTATCGTTATTTTCAAAGGCTTTTCCTGCAGGGACAAACCGAATGTAAGTGATTTCCAAGCCTTCGGCAGCTGCGGCCTGAAACAGGGCAGCCCCCTATTCGTCCTCATTCCCGCGATGCCGAAAACAATGGACATCCAGGAACCTGCCATGGCCGCTGTATGCAGTCCGTCTTTTGAATTGCCGTGACGATCCTCAATATCCATCAGTGTCGTGCCGTAGAGATGCTTTAAGCCCGCATCTTCATAGCCGAATTCAAAAGCCTGAATACCCTGGATACAAGCGGAAAGAGAGCTGTCACCTGTTGTAAGGGGTTCATAAAACTCAAAATCCCTCTTTTTCTGATACCAGGGAATTCGATTTCCCAGCAGAAAATTCCCAAGAATCGCATCAGCCTGCTTCAGAACACGGTAGCGATAAATGACCAAGGGGTGATAGTAGAGCAGCAGAGGATATTTATCCTTCGGACGATTTTCAAAATCCCAGGGTTCCCGCTCCATGAACTGATCATCCTGAGGATGAATGGCTTTTGCGGCGGCAAAGGGAATATACATGGCATCAGCAGCCTTTTTCCAAGACCCCGGCTCACCATCCTCCAGATTGATACGTACGCACAGCTCCTCCCAGAACCCCGGTTCGTGCTCTTTCAGCCACTCAGCCGTCTCCCAGGCCTTCTCCAAATGAAATTTTGCCATTTGGTTCGTATAGTAATTATTATTTACCAAAGCAGAATACTCGTCAGGCCCGGTCACCTCATTAATGCAGAAAGCTCCCCCCTTACCGGGATTGTAGAATCCCAGATCAGCCCAGAGCCGGGCAGTTTCAAACAGCATCTCCGCTCCGCCGGCAATCAGAATGGAATAGTCGCCGGTACTTTCAATAT
>JAIPFS010000040.1 GCA_021736545.1 Spirochaetia bacterium
ATACAAGTTATTACGGTATGCCTCTTATTCGCGACGGAGAAACTTTCGGCACATTGGAAC
The DNA here is from genome assembly GCA_021736545.1 of Spirochaetia bacterium. The sequence goes on from JAIPFS010000040.1 coordinate 61, forward strand.
TACTGTTTAAGGAAGAATTTGTTCCCAAAGATGATTGGTTACATCAAATCAATACCATCAAGAATCAAATTTCCCTTGCCTTTGATAAATATTTTCTATTTGATGAAATATATACTTCAAAAAAGAAATTGGAAGAGGCTTATGATTCCACATTGGAAAGTTTTGCAAAGATTCTTGAATTCCGGGATAAGGAGACAGAAAACCACACAAGCAGAGTAACAGAAAAAGCTATTTCGTTTGCCGAATATTTAGGTCTTTCTGAACAGGATATCACGAATATACGAAGAGGGTCTCTGCTGCATGATATTGGAAAACTTATTGTACCAGATAATATTCTGCACAAACCGGGTGCATTAAACAAACGAGAATGGGAGATCATGAAAAGTCACACTACCCTGGCATATAAATCACTTCAACATATCTCCTTTCTTCAAGATGCAGTGACGATTCCTTACAGTCACCATGAGCACTGGGATGGTTCAGGTTATCCTTTAGGCCTGAAGGGGAAACAAATTCCTCTTTATGCAAGAATTTTCAGCATTATTGATGTTTGGGATGCTCTATCAACGAGCAGACCTTATAGAAAAGCCTGGAATAATGAAAAAACCATCACATATATGAAAGATAATTCGGGGAAATTTTTTGATCCGGAATTACTGAATGATTTTTTCAGTATGATGGAAGAAACCTGAGAAAGTATGAAACATACATTATTTCTCATGTATCTACTCCCTTTTTACCGGAATACCGAGAGTCTGAATATACTGTTTACGATAGTTTGAAGGCGATATCCCTGTATATTCTTTAAATACTCGACTTAGGTGAAATTCACTGCTGAATGAAAGTTTTCCTGCTATCAAACGTATCTGCAAATCTGTGTTTATCAGCATGGATGAGGCTGCTTCTATTTTCAGTTTCATATAGTATTTCATAGGAGTTGTCTGCATCTTTTTCTTAAACAGGCGAATAAAGTATGATTTATCCAAATAAAGACGCTTTGCAAGCATTTCAAGATTCATGTAACTGAATACATTATTCTGCATTATGCTTAAAGCACGTTCAATGTGATGATTGGTCTCATCCCCAAGAAAATTCTGTGAATTACCGGAAAAGCTGCCATACAGGAAGGACAGCAGCTGGTACACCGCAGATTTCTGCAAGTATGGTTTGTTCGACATACCCTTCTCTTTAATCTCTTCAAAAAAGAATCTATAGCTTGTTCCAATAATTGCTCCATGCACGGGGTGGAACTTATTCCGCAGTAATTCCCTGATTTCGTCATCATCAGTTTCCAGCTTGAATAAAACGGCATAATAAGAGACGGGTCTTTTAATACTGCTTGCTATAATAGCATGCTCGGAATGAGGTTCAGTTAAAAACAGCTTACCATTCTGTATCACATGTTTTGCTGCATTATTCAGAAAATATCCTTCGCCCTGAAGAAAGTAATGCAATTCATAGTCGTTACCTCCATGCTCATGGTGACGACCGTGCCAGCGAAGTTCCTGAACAGATTTCATTTGATAAACAAACACAACATCTTTTATTCTCATTAAGTCAATTATATATATGTTTTATCAATATTGTCTATTCTCATTTCAGCATAAGCGTATGAAAATAAAGATGTCAAGAAGCATACTGCTTGTAATTACACGCATTTCAGAAAGGAGAACAGTAATATGAAATATACTGCAGGTATAGATAATGGCACACAAAGTACAAAAGTACTCATTTATGATTTCACGAATAAAAAAATTGTTTCATCTGTTTCATCATCCCATGAACTTATAAGCAAGCAGGACGGAACAAGGGAACAGTATGCAGATTGGTGGATAGAAGCCCTTAGGGACTGTTTTCAGCAAATACCTTCGGATATACGTAAGTCAATAATCGGTATAGGTGTCTCCGGACAGCAGCATGGCTTTGTACCGCTTGATTCTGATGGGAATGTCATTTATCCGGTGAAACTGTGGTGTGATACGTCAACGTCCAAAGAAGCTGAACGAATGAATATCGCTTATGGCGGTTACGAAAAAATAACGCATACAGTTGGTAATCCAATTCTACCAGGATATACTGCATCAAAAATATTATGGCTGAAAGAACAGCATCCAGATGTTTACAGTACTATGAAGACAATACTCCTTCCCCATGATTACATCAATTTTTTCTTAACCGGAAAAACCTGGATGGAATATGGTGATGCTTCCGGCACCGGCTTTCTTGATATTAATAAGCGGACATGGGACAAATCTATCCTGGATATTATTGATGATACGAGGGATCTCAGTTCATCACTGCCGCCTTTAATTGAAGCATATGAGATAGGCGGATTTGTGAGAAAAGAGACTGCAGAAATACTAGGTATACCTGAAGGGATTCCTGTTTCCAGCGGCGGCGGCGACAATATGATGTCAGCCATTGGTACCGGCGTTATCAAGGATGGTGAACTGGCAATCAGTCTTGGAACATCAGGAACCATGTACGGGTTCAGCAGAAAACCGATAATTGATGAAAAACAGAGACTAGCCGCTTTCTGTTCCTCTACCGGCGGTTGGCTCCCCCTCCTCTGCACAATGAACTGTACCGTAGGAACTGAGCTCTACCGAAAAATGTACGACTTGGATGTAAAAACCCTGGACAAAATAGCTGCTGAAGCAGAACCCGGAGCAGACGGTATTCTGACGATTCCATTTTTCAATGGAGAGAGGACTCCCAACCTACCCTATGGGAAAGGTTGTCTTGTCGGCATGGATAGTACTAATACCACAAAAGCCAATATGCTCAGATCTTCACTTGAATCTGCTATTTTTGGAATGCTGATGGGCCTTGAGGCATTTAAAGAGCAGAATTTCACTCCTGAAAGTACCTATTTAGTAGGTGGAGGAGCAAAAAGTCCCCTTTGGCGACAGATAACAGCGGATATTCTTAATTTACCGGTAAAAACACCTCCCATCGAAGAGACTGCCGCTTTCGGTGGAGCTCTGCAGGTCCTTTGGGCACTTGAATGCAGAAACCGGGAACCGCTTGATATTTCTGAAATTATTTCAAAGTACGGTCTTCCGGAAAGCTCAGATCCCGTTTTCCCGAATAAAAAAGCAGTAGAGATATATAAGCAGTCATATCAGACATATAAGAGATATGTTGAAGCATTAAGTCCACTATTTTCACAAAATGAAGGAGAATAAGCATATGAATTATTTTACTGGTGACAAAGAGTTCTTTAAAGGAATAGGCAGGATCAATTACGAAGGGCCCAAAACGGATAATCCTTTGGCTTTTAAATTTTATGATGCCGAGAAAATTATCCGTGGGAAGCCGATGAAAGATCATTTGCGATTTGCGGCAGCCTACTGGCATTCCTTCTGCGCTGAAGGCAATGATCCTTTTGGAGCAGGTACCATGGATCATCCATGGAAAACTGGAGATGCCATGGAAACAGCGAGAAACAAGGCTGATGCCTGTTTTGAGTTTACAACGAAAATGGGAATCCCTTTTTACTGTTTTCATGACATAGATGCCGCCCCGGAGGGTGACTCTATTCCAGAAACTGAAAAAAATCTTAAGCAGGTAACTGAATGGCTTAAAGAACGTCAGGAAGCAACGGATGTAAAACTTCTCTGGAACACTGCAAATGTATTCACCCATCCCCGGTATATGAATGGGGCTTCTACAAATCCTGATTTTCACGTGCTGAGTTATGCGGCTTCTCAAATTAAAGCAGCCATGGAGAGCAATGTTTCCCTGGGCGGACAGCACTATGTATTCTGGGGCGGACGAGAAGGCTACATGTCCTTATTAAATACCAATACTAAACGTGAACAGGAACATCTTGCACGATTTTTAAGCATGGCTAGGGATTATGGAAGAAAGATCGGTTTCACGGGTACATTCCTTATAGAACCGAAACCCATGGAACCAACGAAGCATCAATATGATTTTGATGCTGCCACAGTGATTGGTTTCCTCCGTAACTGGGGCCTTGATAAAGATTTCAAACTCAATATTGAAGCTAATCATGCCACTTTAGCATCCCATACATTTGCACATGATCTTCAGACTGCTGCGGATGCAGGCCTTTTGGGCAGTGTTGATGCAAATAGGGGCGATGCTCAGAACGGCTGGGATACTGATCAGTTCCCATCTAGTGTCTATGATACTGCTGAAGCCATGCTGGTTATTCTCCGCAATGGAGGTTTGGCTCCAGGCGGTTTGAACTTTGATGCAAAACTTAGAAGAAATTCAACAGACAGCAATGATCTCTTCCATGCACATATAGGCGGGATGGATACATTCGCTCTTGCTCTACGGACTGCTGATGCCCTCCTAGAGGACGGCAGATTAGATCAATTCCGTGATTCTCGATACAGTTCCTTTGATTCAGGCAAAGGCAGGGAGTTTGAAGAGGGCAAACTTTCATTTGAAGATTTACGCAACTACGCTGCTGAACATGGAGAACCTGAAAAACGCAGCGGGAAGCAGGAATATCTTGAAAACATAATAAACCAGGTAATGTTCTCCCTCGATTAGAGTCTGATCTATTTGTGATAAGAAGTACATTGCACGTCACTAAAACATCATAATAAATACTCCGCCAATTCTGCATACAGCAGTTTGGCGGTTTAATCATATAACTGCTTATTATCATTTTGCATATCTATTCTAAAACAACAGCATCCGTAGATTCATCTTGTGTCCCTGCCTTTGAACAAACAAATTTTTTTGTTTATAATATGGTATATTTCATAATCTATAATAATAGTAAGGGGTTTTTTTATGCTTAATAGAGATTTAGCCAATGCTGTAAGAATTTTAAGTATGGATGGCGTTCAGAAAGCAAACTCAGGACATCCCGGGGCACCCATGGGTATGGCAGAAATAGCTGAAGTTCTGTGGAGAAAGCATTTGAAGCATAATCCGAATAATCCAAACTGGATTAACAGAGACAGGTTTATTCTTTCCAACGGACATGCTTCAATGATGATATACTCTCTTCTTCATCTCTCGGGATATGATTTACCCTTGGAAGAATTGAAGAACTTTCGACAGTTAGGTTCAAAAACTGCAGGCCACCCCGAATATGGTCTCACTCCCGGCGTTGAAACAACCACAGGTCCTCTGGGACAAGGGTTTGCAAATGCTGTTGGGGCAGCACTGGCAGAGAAGATACTTGCATCATATTTTAATAAAAAAGATTTCCCGATTATGGATCATTTTACTTATACATTTTTAGGTGACGGCTGTCTGATGGAGGGTGTTTCTCATGAATCAGCCTCGTTGGCTGGAAATCTGAAGTTGGGTAAACTTATTGCTTTATACGACAGCAATGGGATATCCATAGATGGAGAGACGAAAAACTGGTTTATTGACGATACTGCAGCACGATTCAGATCCTACGGATGGCAAGTTATAGATAATATAGACGGCCACAATAGCAAAGAGATTGATGATGCTCTTACTGAGGCCAAGAAAGAGACTGAAAAACCTACTATTATCATATGTACAACAACCATAGGATTCGGTTCTCCGGCAAAATCTGGAAAAGCTTCCTCCCATGGTGCTCCATTAGGGGAGGATGAAGTAAAAGCTGCAAGAAAAGCTTTAGGCTGGAAACATGAGGAAGCTTTTTTCATTCCCGATGAGATTTACACTGCCTGGGATCATCGAATAAAAGGTAATGAAGATGAGAATGCATGGGAAAAATTATTCTCCAGGTACGCCGATGCATATCCCGAAGAAGCTGAAGAATTGACGAGAAGATTCTCCGGAAAACTCCCTGAAAGAACCGACGATGTCATTCTCAAGTTTGCTGAAGAGGAACAGAAAAAGCTGGGTAAAACAGCTACAAGGAAGGCATCGAAAGCGGTTCTTGATACGGCAGCTCCCCAAATTCCTGAGCTGCTTGGTGGTTCAGCAGATCTTTCACCATCCAATTTAACCCTTTGGGACGGAGCTGAAAGCATTACTGGAGATAATGCTCGAGGTAATTATATAAGATTCGGGGTCAGAGAATTCGGCATGACGGCGATTATGAATGGGGTCTCACTGCATGGAGGTTTTATTCCATATACAGGAACTTTTTTAATATTTATGGAATATGCCCGAAATGCTGTCCGCATGGCTTCACTCATGCAGACTCGTTCAATATTTGTGTATACGCACGATTCAATTGGTCTGGGAGAAGACGGACCTACACACCAGCCGGTAGAACAGCTGACCTCTCTTCGAACTACACCTCATCTCTCTAGCTGGCGCCCTGCTGATGCAGTAGAAACTGCTGTTGCTTGGGGAGAAGCACTGAAAAAGCATGATGGTCCTACGGCACTTATTTTCAGTAGACAGGGACTGCAGACTATGGAGAGAACTTCTGACCAGATATCTCTGATTAAAAAAGGAGCTTATACGCTATGGGAAAGCAATGGAACTCAGGTTCCTGATCTAATTCTCATTGCTACGGGTTCTGAATTGGAACTTGCATACGAATCTGCAAAAGCTGTTTCTTCTGATTTCATAAATGTTCGTGTTGTATCCATGCCTTCTCCCGATACATTTGACAAACAGGATAGTGCATATCAAGAACAGGTACTGCCGGCTGCTTGCAGAAAGCGTGTTGCAATTGAAGCTGCTCATAAGGATTACTGGTATAAGTATACTGGGCTTGACGGCGCTGTTGTTGGAATGGCTTCTTTCGGTGAATCCGCACCAGCTCCTGAACTCTTCAAAAAATTCGGATTTACTGTCGAAAATGTAGTAAAAACAATTAAAGCCCTCTAGAGTGTTCAGCATGTTCACAGTTGTTTTTACAAAAAGATAGAGCCGAATTTCTTTTTTCACTGAAAGATCGGCTCTCTCTGTAACTCTCTATTATAAAATTGTTTTTAAAAAAGCTCCCAAACGGGAGCTTTTTTAATGAAATCTTAATTTTTTATTTTTTGCAGTTTGCCGGAGACCGGACTTGAACCGGTACAGGCATACTATGCCCGGGGGATTTTAAGTCCCCTGTGTCTGCCAATTCCACCACTCCGGCACTTCGTGAAATAATATCCAACTCTTCGAACTTGGTCAACTCCCGGAAAGATATTTTCCTATTAGGATGATGAGAAATTCTTAAGCAGATCCCTGTTTCAGCAAGGATAATTGTTTGCTTAATCTATTATATTGAACTTTTTTACAGAGTTGAATATGCTGAAGAGTATATGAAGTACATAGACACACATTTTCATACAGAAATGATGAGGAATAAGGGTTTAGAAACTGACAAGCTGCTGGAAGAACTGTTTGCTGCTGGATTTTCCGGAGGGATAGATGTAGGAACACATCCTGATGATATCCCACCCAGAAAGACGGCTCTTAGCAAATTCTCTTCAATCCTCCTTTCTGGAGGAATTTTTCCCGGAATTCTTGAAGAAGATAGTAAAAAACCAATCTCTGAGCTTATACAAAATCTAGATAAATCCATTTATCAAAAAGATATTCAATTTATTGGCGAATTCGGCCTTGACTACTATTGGGGCTACGGAACCAGAGAAGAGCAGAAAGATCTCTGTATTCAGCAGCTGAAATTGGCAAATACGTATTCCCTCCCTGTGATCATCCATAACCGCGATGCAGATTCAGATATCCTTAAACTGCTTGAGAAACACCCTCCCCAAAAATCAGGTATAATGCATTGTTTCTCATCAAATAAGGAGACTGCTGAACGGATTCTGGAATTAGGTATGTATATCTCTTTTGCAGGTAATGTCACCTTCAAAAATTCCAGGATGATTCAGGAAGCGGCTGAAATAGTTCCCTTGAACCGTATTCTGGTAGAAACTGATGCACCATACCTTGCACCGATACCTGAACGGGGGAAAACAAATCACCCTGGTTACATTATTCATACGTATAAGTTTCTAGCTGCCATAAAACAAGTAAGCACTGAGGCCTTAACAGAGCAGGTAATGCAGAATTTTACTACATTAGTAAATGGAGCAAAAAGGAATTAAAAAAATCAAGGAATTCTAAATATTATCTTTTTCAAATGTGCCGCAGCGTTATTCTTCCTTGTCATCAAGGGTAATGACTTTCCAGGCAGTATCAATATACAATGTTTGGGAATGTATACTCTCCATTTTACTTTGAGAAACTTCAATTTGTTCAATATGTGAAACTATTGAAGCCGCTGCTGCAGGCATATCAAGATCAATAGAGTACTGCAGGCTCTTTTCATAATGCGGCAGCAGTGTCCCGCCGATAACAGCAGCCTTCCATCCAGCAGTTTTACAGAAATCCAAGCAGGCAGGAGTATCTCCTCCCATATCACAGATAATCATATATTCATCATCCCAATTCACTAATTCAGAGATCTGCTGTTCAATTATCTGCTGGTTTATACTTTCTTCACTGGAAAATTCTAATGGAATCAATTCCACTCCAAGTAAATTCTGTTTCAATACAGTAACATTACTGCGGCTTCTTGTGTTTCCCTTAATATAGAGGAATAGTATGTCGCTGATGCTTCCGCTGGCAGTAATCTCTTTTCCGAGGTTTTCCCAGGCCTTATTCTGGGAAAGGACTACTTCAGATGCTGGAAAATCAGATTCGACAACGGAGCCATCAGCAAAATTCAATTTGTATACATTATCATCCAGCTGACCTGTTTTCTTTTGTAAAATATCTGTTAATACGGAGTCTTCTATAAGGGGTGTAATAAGAGTGATGTCTGAATCATTGATTCTCTTGAGAGTTTTTTCCGGCAGCTCCTGCTGATCTATCATTACATAGTTTAGAGAATAGCCTGAGACTTTTAATTTTTCGTCAATTTTCTGCTGCTGATTCCGGTTGAAAAAAAGTAGATCTGAATAGGGATCGCTTACCAGTGTTAAAACTTTATTGTCACTGCATGAAACAATTAAAAAAACAGAACAAAGTAAAAAAAGAATTTTAAGAAAAAAAGATGCAGCTTTCATGTCCGAAAGTGTATTACAAAGAAATTGATCTGGTCAACTGCAAGTATTTAACTCAGAAGCTTAATATTTCAGGATATGAACAGCTGAGTTTTTATCTTGCATATATGGCTTGAAAAGATGTCAGATGACCTACTTTTACTGATAAGCCATTATGAATGCTCTGCAGATATGCTGTGTACTCTTGACCATATCCAGGCTTTACTATAATTTTTTATTGTAACCAAATACATAGGTAAAGGGGTAAACAATGATTTCCTACAAAGAATTAGGTCTGGTAAACACCAGAGAAATGTTTAAGAAAGCCGTTGCTGGCGGATACGCTATTCCGGCTTATAATTTTAATAATATGGAACAGCTTCAAGCAATCATACAGGCGTGTGTAGAGACAAAATCTCCAGTTATCCTGCAGGTTTCCAAGGGGGCTCGTCAGTATGCAAACGC
>JAIPFS010000041.1 GCA_021736545.1 Spirochaetia bacterium
CTTTTATATCAACAGTAAAATAGCCTTTTCGCAGAAACTGCACATGCTCACCAGGCTGTTTCTCCATTAAGGAAGGCTCCAGCTTGCAGGACTTGAGAATCTGAATAGACTCAGGGTTAATATCATCAAGAAAATTACCAGTCTTTTCGCCAGGATTCTCACTGCTGAACAGCGTACTGTACATACGAACATCAGTTTCAAAAGCATGTGCGGCGGATACCCAGTGACTGGTGCCCTTCACCTTTCTGCCGTCATCTGTCCAGCCTCCCCGTGAAGCTGGATCATAGGTGCAGATGATTTCCTGAACTTCCCCATTTTCATCGGTTTTATAATCAACGCAAGTAATATAATAGGCATGTTTTAATCGAACTTCACGCCCCGGAGCCAGGCGAAAGTACTTTTTCGGCGGATCAATCATAAAATCATCCCGCTCAATGTATAACTCGCGGGAAAAAGGAATTTTGCGGGTTCCCATGGATTCATCCTCGGGATTATTTACTCCCTCCAGCCACTCCTCTGTATGTTCCGGATAGTTCTGAATAATAACACGAACAGGATCAAGTACAGCCATAGCTCTAGCCGCCTTTTTATTCAAATCTTCTCGCACGCAATGTTCCAGGAGCGCAAACTCAACTGTGCTGTTAGTTTTGGCAACACCGATACGCTCAGAAAAATCTCGTATAGCAGCCGGTGTATATCCTCGGCGCCTGATACCGGATATTGTAGGCATCCTCGGATCATCCCAAGACTCCACATAGTTCTCTTTTACCAGCTGAAGCAGTTTCCTTTTGCTCATAATTGTATATGTCAAGTTAAGCCGGGCAAATTCAATCTGCTGCGGTTCGTGTTCAGTCAGAGAAGTTTCGTGTACAGTCCAATCATACAAAGGTCTATGATCCTCAAATTCCAAAGTGCAAATTGAATGAGTTATTCCTTCAAGGGCATCAGAAAGAGGGTGGGTGAAATCATACATAGGGTAAATACACCAAGTGCTGCCGGTTCGCGGATGCGAAGCATGTTTTATACGGTAAATTGCCGGATCCCGCATATTTAAATTTGGAGAGTTCATATCGATTTTTGCTCTGAGAATAAATTTCCCATCCTCGTGAATCCCTTCTTTCATCTCTTTAAACAGTTTTACATTTTCTTCGATGGATCTTTCCCGGTCAGGGGAGGGTTTTCCCGGTTCTGTCAGTGTTCCGCGGTATGCTCTTATCTCCTCTGGAGACAGACTGTCCACATACGCTTTTCCGTCTTTAATTAACTGCAGCGCAGCCGAATAGATCTCTTCAAAATAGTCAGAAGCGAAATATATGCGTTCTCCCCAGTCAAATCCAAGCCAGGCGACATCTTTTTCTATTGATTCAATATACTCCATCTCCTCTTTTTCCGGGTTTGTATCATCAAAACGAAGATGGCATATACCCTGATACTTTTCGGCAAGACCAAAATTGAGGCATATTGATTTTGCATGACCCATATGGAGATATCCGTTCGGTTCCGGAGGGAAACGGGTAATAACTGTATCACGTTTACCGCTTTCCAGATCCTGTTCTATGATGCGTTCAATAAAATTGAGGGAACGCTTTTCCTCAGCAGCCCTTTCTCCCTCAGCTGCTGCATTTTCTTTGGCGGTTCTGCTCCCTTTGTCATTTTTACGTACTGCAGAATTGCTGCTGTCGTTGGCGTGAGTATCAGCATGATTATTCTTTGATTCATAGGAATGTGGCATTACGGCTCTCCATATAATAATTAGGATACAGAAAACAACATACAATTCATTCAAAATGAGGAATATATGAAGTACTGTAATAAACATACAATCTTATGCTATAGTATGTTGAAAACGTAATGGATAGTATCATAATTAATTGTTTTATTCCATAATATTCAGGATAAAAACCTAAGTACCCGGACAGTGCAGTGAAAGAAAAAAAATGAAAGCAGCAGAGATAGAAACAAAAGAACAGAGCCAGAATACAACTGTTAAAGTTTATTTACAGGTTACAGGAGCGTATGTACTCTGGGGGATTCTTCCTGTGTATTGGAAGGGGCTCAAGCATGTTCCCTCCATTGATGTCCTTACTCATAGAATCGTGTGGTGTGCTGTATGGATAGCTGTTTATGTTATTGTCATACAAAAAAAGAATATCTGGAAAAATGTAGTAAACAGCTGGAAGGAGAATGGGATAGTACCATACCTTATGAGTGCAGGAATTGTTGCAGTAAACTGGCTTGCCTATGTCTATGCCGTCCAGAATAACCACATTCTTCAGGCAAGTTTGGGCTATTACATCTGCCCGATTATAATTGTGCTTATCGGTATTTTTTTATTCCGTGAAAGTATGAGTAAGCTGAAAGGTATTGCCCTCCTGTTCTGTACAGCTGGTGTAGTCTATTCATCCTTCAGTGTTGAAGGTATTCCATGGCTTTCCCTGCTTATAGCTCTTAGTTTTGCTCTATATGGAATGATAAAGAAGCGTATAGCCGGCAATCCGCTTACAGCTTTGTTCAGTGATACGCTCCTGCTCAGTCCTTTAGGGGCAGCCCATATGATATATAAATTTTCCATCGGGGAGTCGTATTTTTTTTCTTCATATTCAGTAGAGCCTTTTATTACAAGTTCTCTCTTGGCGGGGGCCGGAATCGTCACATTAGTGCCGCTGGTACTGTTTATTGGAGGAGCTATTAAGATTCCCTACAATGCAATCGGCTTTATGCAGTTCATTACCCCGACCATGACGTTTATTATTGGTATTTGGATCTACAATGAATCCTTTACCGTGCATGATGCGATTGTTTTTTCCTGTATATGGGCAGGTGTTTCTGCGTATGTACTTTCCCTGGTTCGTACAAAGGAATATCGGAAGTAACGCGGATATATCTTTAAATTATCTTATGTATCTATAAATTATCTAAAAAGTACGGATATCTGTCCATAAGTACTGATATATGTCCATATCAAGTAACAAAAAAGTGACAAAGCAGAAATAAAATGATATATTTTTTTCAGTTGCAGTAATCAGTCGCAATAATAATTTACAGCAATAATTTAAAGAAATCAGCTGCAGCAATCAGTTGAACTGAAAAGATGAAATGTGTTACATAATGACAGTCCGAATTCAGGAGGAGGCAGCTGCAGATGTTTCATAGATTATGGAACAAACTACCTTGGAACAATAAACAATGGACACCGCTTCAAATTATCAAAGTTGTTTCTCTAGCTGTTATTATCGGTTCATCCGCATATGGAATTTATACCTGGACTAAAGCAGTTCAGCGTCAGCAGGAAAAGAAGGAGCTGCAGGAAGCCCAGGCTGTACTGGAAGATGAGCTGCGCAGGTCCTATGATCTGCAGTACGGCAGCTCAGGGGTGCTTCAATTCCCGATGACAGAACAGGGAGACTCTGCACAAAGCCGTATCTTTCAAGGTACCGCTGGAATGGATAGAGCCGCTGTACTTGATGCTAATGAAGAGCTTTCTCAATATGCTGATGATGAAAAAGAAAATATTCTCGTATATGAGCGATATAATGAATCTGTGGTTAACATTACCACAAGAACATACAGGCTGAATTTCTTCCTGGAGGCAGTCCCCGAATCTGGAAGCGGATCAGGATCAATCATTACCAAGGATGGCTACATAGTAACTAATTACCATGTTCTTGAGGAAGCTGATCAAGTTTTTGTGAAATTGTTTGATGGTACCGTTTATGAAGGTGATGTTGTCGGGAAGGACAGAGAAAGCGATCTTGCCATAATAAAAATTGATCCCAAAGGGAAAAATCTCTCAACTATTCAGTTCGGAACCTCAGAAAGTATTAAAGTCGGACAGAAAGTTCTTGCCATAGGGAATCCCTTCGGATATGACAGAACCCTCACTACGGGTATCATATCCGGGCTTGGGAGACCAATTAAAACAGATGACAATCTTATCATGACAGATATGATACAAACAGATGCTTCCATTAATCCGGGAAACTCCGGCGGCCCCTTACTGGATGGCCATGGTCTCCTCATCGGCATAAATACATCAATATATACACCATCAGGAGGATCCGTAGGAATCGGTTTTGCCGTTCCTATTGATAAGGCGAAAAGAGTAATAACTGAACTAATAGAAAATGGGAAAGTAACCCGGGGATGGCTTGATATTACACCAGTACAGTTGGACAGCATGATAGTAGAATACGCAAAACTGCCAGTGAATCAAGGGATCCTTGTTTCAGAAGTGCGAAAAGGCGGACTTGCTGAAGCCGCAGGTTTAAGAGGGGGGGATAATGCCGTGCAGTATGGATCCTCAGTAATTTATCTCGGCGGAGATATCATCACAAAAGTAGATGGTCAGCAAGTAAACGATTATGCAGACATGTTCAGCGCTCTGGAAGACAATAAACCTGGAGACAAAGTGGAAGTAGTCATTGTACGCAGCGGAAAGATGAAAACTCTGAACATTGAACTTATTGAAAGACCGGAAGAATATTCTTGGGAATAATTACATGAATAAAAAAAGCAGCACGAATACATCGAAAAATAATCCGGAAAATCGGGAAAATCAGGAAAATCCGGAAAATCAGGAAAATCAGGAAAACAGCCAGGCACAGTCTCCGACTCCTCTCAAAGGAAGTCCCCCGGAAGTCACCCGTTTTGCCGTTTCATCGGAGTACGAGCCCGCTGGTGATCAGGGTGATGCAATTGAAGCTCTCAGTAAAGGCATATTGGAATACGGATATGATATTCAGACACTCAAAGGAGTAACCGGTTCCGGAAAAACCTACACCATGGCGAAGATCATTGAGCAGGTGCAGCAGCCGACCCTTGTGCTTTCCCACAACAAAACCCTGGCAGCCCAGCTCTACCGAGAATTCACATCATATTTTCCCAACAATGCAGTCGAATATTTTGTCTCCTATTACGATTATTATCAACCTGAAGCCTATGTCCCATCTCGGGATCTCTATATTGAAAAAGATGCTTCCATAAATGATGAAATTGACAGAATGCGCCTATCCGCGACATCGTCACTCCTGCAGAGAAATGACGTTATTGTTGTATCAACAGTATCCTGTATATATGGTTTGGGAAGTCCCGCTGCATTTCATAATATGCGAATGAGCTTCGAAGTCGGGAAATCAGTTAATCATACCGAATTCATACAGAATCTTATCCGTATGCAGTATGAGCGTAATGATATTCAGCTGGAACGGGGAAGTTTCCGTATCCGCGGAGATGTGCTTGAAATCTATCCCGCATATCTTAAAGAGGCATACCGTATAGTGTTTTCCTGGGATGAAATTGAGAGCATATCCCGCATACACCCCATAACCGGAGAAGTGACAGCATCAATGTCCTACTGGACCCTGTATCCGGCAAAACATTTTGTACTCCCCGAAGAACAGATAAAAATGGCAATAGCCGATATCCAGAAAGAACTTGAAGAGCAGTACACCTATTTTATGGAAAAAGGGAAAATTGTAGAGGCGGAGCGAATAAAAACTCGCACTGAGTACGACCTTGAAATGCTTCAGGAGATGGGATACTGCTCGGGAATAGAAAATTATTCCCGTCCCCTCAGCGGTCGAGCCCCCGGTGAAAGACCTGCAGTGCTTCTCGATTATTTCCCTGATGAATATCTTACCTTTATCGATGAATCCCACGTGACGCTGCCCCAGGTGCGCGGCATGTATGAAGGAGACCGTTCCCGCAAGCAGAATCTAGTAGAATATGGATTTAGGCTCCCATCGGCTTTGGATAACAGACCTTTAATCCTGGCAGAGTTTGAAGAGATAGTGGATAAGCGTATCTACGTATCCGCAACACCGGGGCCGAAAGAGCATGAACAGTCTAAAGCTGTGGTTGAACAAATTATACGTCCCACTGGACTTCTGGACCCTGAAATTGACATACGCCCTACAACCGGCCAAATAGAGGATCTTTATAGTGAAATACAGAAAAGAACTGTGAACAACGAAAGAATCCTGGTTACAACGCTCACAAAGAAGATGTCAGAAGACCTCACAGACTACCTGGCGGGCATAGGCGTAAAAGTGCGCTATCTTCACTCAGAAATTGAGACCATCGAGCGGGTGGAACTGCTCAGAGACCTCAGGAATGGTGATTTTGATGTGCTCATAGGAATTAATCTTCTGCGTGAAGGATTAGACCTTCCGGAAGTCTCCCTTGTAGCCATCCTTGATGCAGATAAAGTAGGTTTCCTCCGTTCAGCAACATCCCTCATTCAAACCATAGGACGCGCCGCAAGAAACGTAAACGGAAAGGTCATCATGTACGCTGATGCCTATTCAGATGCAATGAAGCAAGCCGTTCAGGAAACAAATCGCCGTCGAAAAATACAGAAAGCCTATAACGATACGCATAACATCACCCCGAAATCCATACATAAAGCCATACAGAACATTCTAGAACGAAAAGTCAAGGAAGAGCGGGAAACTGAAGAGACCAATATAGAAGTCCTGAAAGGCGGCTATAATATTTTGGAAAAATCTGAACGGGAAAAATACATTAAACAGCTTGAAAAACTGATGCTGGAATACGCCAAAGATATGGAGTATGAAAAAGCCGCTGCAGTACGGGATGAAATTGAGAATATAAAAAAAATGCAATTAAGCTGATGCCTCCGTCATCGAATACGGCCATGCTGCTGCAGATTCACTGCACGATGATCAAATAATGGTAATACAAACTATCGGCAAAAGAGAACTCCTTAGTTACCTGATAGAATTCTTATAGGATGAGCGAATCATATCTCCTTGCATACAAGGTATATGAATCCTTCTTCGCCGGTAAATTACTAATAAACACGGTAATATCATATCCATGCCACGAAAAAATTGCCTGATAAAAAGGTCCCCGGTAAACAGCTTTTTTTAAAACAGCATCATAAAATATATTGAATTCAGCTTTCTGACCCTCCGGAGGAGGATCGAGGGAGAAATTTTCGGGTCTTATAAAGAGGTAATGATCCTTTTCGCCATTTGCAGAACAAGGCTGAAACCTCTCAGTTCTTTGTGAAGCATCGTACATAACAGAGCCGTAAAAAATCTGATCATAATCATCTGCTGAATCTTTTGCTAAGTGCTCTGCCTCTTTTTCTCCTTTGTCAGTATCAAAGTGCTGTGTATCGCAATGAACGGGAATAATTGATGAATCGCCGATGAATGTTCCGGAAAACAGCGTCTCCGGACGACGATAAATGTCTTCAGGTGCCCCTTCCTGCTCCGTACGGCCGGAATTCATCACAATGATTTTATCACTGATAGAAAGGGCTTCATCCTGATCATGGGTCACATATACAGTTGTTATATGCAGCTCCTGCTGTATTCTCTGAATCTCCTCCCGAAGCCGCAATCTGAGCTTTGCATCAAGAGCGGAAAGTGGTTCATCCAGCAGCAGCAGTTCAGGATTCGGGGCAAGAGCTCTCGCTAAAGCGACACGCTGCTGTTCACCCCCGGACAAAAGCGCGCATGATCGATTTTCATAATTATCCAGCCCCACTAAACGAAGAAGTTCAAATACCCGTTCTCGTATCTCAGCCCGGGAATATTTTCTTACCCGCAAACCATAAGAAATGTTCTGGTATACACTCATATTGGGAAATAATGCGTAATTCTGAAAAACCAGACCGATGTTTCTGCTCCAAGTCGGAATTCCCGTCAACTCCTTGTTATTCAGGGTGATGCTTCCGTAATCCGGGTTCTCTATTCCTGTAATAAGGGAAAGCGTAGTGCTCTTCCCGCATCCCGAAGGACCAAGCAGAGACACGAGAGTCCCTGATTCAGCGGTTAAAGAGATCTCCAAATTGAATTCAGGGTACGTTTTCTTAAGCGATTCTACCGTTAATGTACTCACATGAGCTCCTTAGAATTAAAACACATCTCCCACAGAGGAAGAAGAAATTTCAGGTGAAGTTCTTTTTCGAGCGGTATCAAAAAAATAAAAAATCCCCAAACTGCTGACCATTAAAATAGTACCCAGAGCGCAGGCCCCGTAGAAATTATAGGAACCAATCAAGCGGTACATGGTGATAGGTATGGTCTCAACCTGAGAATTGGAGAGAATCAGCGCTGCATTGAATTCTCCCATGGAGATGGCAAAGATAAAAATCATTCCGGAAATAAGAGTGCTTCTCAGAATCGGCAGTTCCACCTTCAGGATTGTCTTCAAGGGAGCAGCTCCGAGAACATAGGACGCCGGAGAGTAGGTTTTATGAATTTCCTTGAACACCGGGGTGATTGTTTTATATAAGAATGGGAAAGTAATCACTACATGAGCTCCGATAATCATAATGCGGGGAGATGAAAATCCGACCTTCTGCATCTCCTTTGCTATGAGGAAATAGCCAAGCCCAAGAATAACTGAAGAGACCATCATAGGAAGCATACTTATAATCTCCAAGATTCTGGAGTATGTTTTACTCATGCGGGCAGAACTGAATGAAAGAAGCAGAGTAATAAAGGTAGTGACAAGCATTGATGCTGATGCAATAGTAAAACTATTAATGATAGACCGTGCTGAGCCGGAAATAATAGCCGGACCTCCATAGGCTGATGAGAAAAGTGAACGATACCATTTAAGTGAATATGTGACTTCCTGAGTCCGGTGAATCGGAACCTGGAATGATGTAATGATAACAGAAATAATCGGTGCCAGCAGAAAGAATACCGCGAGAGCACTGTACAGCATAATGGGTAGATATAAGAACCTTTTTCCTTTCTGTCCTAAAGACATGAGTGAAGGACTTTCCCGTAAAACTGACACTGTATTACCTGCTGCGGTATACCTATGTTGAATATGCTGATGAAAAAGAAAAATGGTAATGCTGAAGACTAGTGAAATAATCGTCAGAACCGCTGCTGTGTCCAAGTTGAATGAGATGCGAGCCTGTCGATAGATTTCAACCTCAAGAGTTGTAAATTGCGGTCCGCCGCCGAGAACAAGAATGACGGCAAAACTGGTAAAGCAGAAAAGAAACACAATGGATGCTGATGAGATTATTGATGGAATCAGCCTCGGCAGGGTCACCGTAAAAAAAACTCGGATCCTCTTTGCACCCAGGGAGTAAGCCGCTTTCTCTTCTGTATCAGATAAACCTTCCCAATACGATGAAACAACCCTCAAAATAATAGGGAAATTGTAAAAACTGTGTGCCAGGATTATGGCTTTAAATGAGTAAAGAATGCGCAGCGGGGGATCTGAAAGGTCAAAAAGATTCATAAGAAATCTGTTTATATAGCCGCTGTTTCCGTAGAAAATAACAAAGCCGAGGACGACTAATATTGGTGGAAGGACAAAAGGGATAACACTGAGGGATTTCAGCAGCTTTTTACCGAAAAAAGAAAAATGCGAGAGGAGATAAGCTCCTGGAAGTGCTATAAGTAAAGACAGAACTGTACTCCAGAAAGCCTGTTTTA
>JAIPFS010000042.1 GCA_021736545.1 Spirochaetia bacterium
CCCTGTTTTCCCCTTCTCTTTCTAAATATCATATTTCTATCCAAAAAATTCAATTGCAGCTTACAGCTTTGCTAGTGAATTTATTATTTACTTGTAAACAGGATATCTTAAAAACCTCAAGGAAAAGTATGTGTACTTGCCTTTTTACCGTTCGTTATGAAGTTTTTACAAATAATAAAGATGGAAGAGTTCAAAACCGGCAGCCAGGGGAAGGGGATGGTATTTATCTGCCAAATGATCAAATCTTATACTCTTTCATACTGTAATAATTTACCACACTTTACGGTTATAATTTGCAGTATTCACTTTGAAGCAGCACGTTCGGCTGTTCAGGGACAGCTGCTCAGCTCCAAAGCTTGAAAAATAATTACCATGTAAGGTACCGATTCAACTCTTCCACCATTTTTTATTAATTGTTTTTTTACTAATTGCATTATCTAACAAAATTGCAGTTCCATGTTGTAGGTTATTACGAATTATCTGTAGGAAATAATGTAAAACGTCCCCAATTATTCAATTTCCCGCAGAGTAGATACTCTGAAAGGAAAAAAACTTGACAGACAAGTCTATGGCATACATAGTATGTTAACAGGCAATAGACGAATACATGTACTGCTTATATATGATCTTAAAAATTCAGACAAATCTGGATACAAGTTCAAAGCTGCCTGAAACATTTTGTTCGTAAAAACCGCCGTACAGTAAGTATAGTGAAACATCGGAAAAATCAAAAAGGATAATGCTAAGTATGATGGAAGAGAGTCCGGAAATCGAAGCATCTGCATCAGAAAAAAAACTTCAGAAGAAACTTCAGAAGGAAATTGATCAGCTGAAAGAGCAGCTTATCAGAAAAAACAGCGTTATTCGTGTAATGACCCATGATCTGCGTACTCCCTATAGCGCATTCCACAGTTTCCTCACCCTCCTGCAGACAAAATATAGAGGCCTGCTTCCGGATCAAGTCACCCCGATGCTGGAGGAGCTGTATGCTATTTTTCTTAAGGGAGAGATACTCCTGAAAAACCTTCAATATGTATCTCAGGACATCTATGGAAATACGAATTTCAAACAAAGCGTCCTGTCCCTTGAGGAGATCATAGTATCTGCCCAGGATGAGTCAGGAGGAAGCATCCTTCTTACAGCAGAGAAGAAAAATATCAGCATAAAGAGGAACAACGGGCAGGATGTCCTTATTCTCGGTGATTCTGAGACGATGGTCACTGTTCTGCAGAACCTCTTGTCCCTTGCCGCAGCCTTGGGAGACAGCGGAAGTACCATACAAATAAGTACCGCAGTAAAAGAACAGTCAGTTGTGATGAACATATGCTATACCGGCACTCTCATAGATCCCCGATTATCCGCCGCTGCGTTACGGGGAGATTGGGGGTCAACCCCCGATACAGATATTGGTATAGATACCGTCGGTTTTGTCCTTTCAGCCACTTCATGGTTCTTACGGATGCAGGACTGCAGCCTTGAAATTGACAGTAAACATAAAACTGAAGGCTGTTTCACCCTCAATCTGCTGAGATTCAAGAAAAACGCTTAATGTATGAAGCAGAGTTGATATTTTTATGAAAAAACACTAAAATACCTGAAATGGGGTTAAAACATGATATCCGTTGCAATTGTAGATGATCACCAATTAGTCCGTACGGGCTTAAAAACATTACTGGAAGATATCCCTGATATTGAAGTTACAGCCGACTTTTCCGGAGGAACAAAATTTCTTTCAGAGTATTCTCGGCTTCAGAATCTTGATGTCCTGCTCTTGGATATTTCAATGCCTGATATCACCGGAATGGAAGTACTGACGCAAATCCTTGACCAGCCCAATGCGCCCGCTGTAATTTTTTTAACCGTCTACCCTGAAGAATCATATGCTCAGCAGGCCATCAGCGCCGGAGCAAAGGGCTATCTCACAAAAAACTGCAGTCGAGAAACCCTGATTCAGGCCATCACTTCAGTAGCCCATGGGGGCATATACATTTCCAATAAAACCCGAGAACTCCTTTTCATGCAGAACGCTAAAGAACCGCTTACTCCCCCTCCTGAGAAAGACCTTCTCTCATCACAGGAACTAACAGTCTTTACCCATATATGCAAAGGGCTTACCATAAAAGAGATCTCTTTTACCATGAACCTCTCTCCAAAATCTGTAAGCACATACAAAACCCGGGTCATGGAGAAGCTTCATGTTAAAAATCTAGCTGAATTAATTCGAATAGGGATATCCTGGGGATTATCCTGAAAATGTTTCTATTTCATGGAATAAAAATTTTAACATGATTCCTGCAGATTGATGCAATACGGCATATCGAATTTTTCTTATATACAGCCTTCCGTTTCGGGGTGTTCTTTTGAAAGATACAGATTACAGAGATAGCATAACATATGCACCCTTCGGTTATGCATATCATAAAATAGTATTTGATCAGCAGGGGAAGCCGACAGACTGCATCTTCATTGATGTAAACCCAGCATTTGAAAAACTCACAGCCCTTAGAAAAGAGGATATCATCGGCAAACGGGCACTTGAGATTCTTCCTGAACTGAATAAACCCTCAAACTGGATACCCATATATGCAGACATACTGAGAAACGGCGGTAATTGTACATGTAAACAATACTCTTTACCCCTATCAAGATGGTACCGTGTGGATGCTTACCCTGTGGGAAATCAATATTTCACTGCTGTCTTCCATGCCGTAATCGGAGAAAGCCGGCAGCAGGAGAAAGACGACAGAAAAAAAACGACCCTGAAAGCAGTACATACCGATTCCCAGTCAACAATATCTTTACTGCAGAATGATCTGAAACGAAAAACAGATTTTGAAATGCTCCTTTTTACCCTATCATCCCAGCTTTTCAGTTCAGATGAAGACTCGCTGGACGACATCCTGCAAAAGACGGTAAAAAAACTGGGGGAGTTCTTCAAGGCGGATCGGGCATACATTTTTCAGTATACCGAAGATGAATCCGAGATGAGCAATACCCATGAATGGTGTCTCCCTGAAATTCCAGCAGATAAAGAAGCAATGCAGAATCTTCCTGTGAATTTTTTTGCCGCTTGGATTCACACCCTGAAAGAAGGAAAAGAAGTCCATATCCACAACCCGGAAGAACTCCCGGAAACATGGAAACATGAGAAGGAGATTCTGCAGTCCAGAAAAATTCAGTCCATACTGATTATTCCAATTATCGGCAGTAATACACACTACGGTTTTATGGGTTTTGATTCCCTTTCCAAGACCATGGAGTGGAAGCTGGAAGAGAGGCAGCTGCTGCAGTTCTTTACCCATAATATTGGGGAAGTATTATACCGTATTGAGAAGGAGAAGAGACTGGAGGAAGCCTTAATCCAGGCAAAAACATACAGCGCCGAATCTGAACGGGCAAAAAGGGAAATTACCAGCTTTCTCGCAAAAATCAGCCATGAAATACGAACTTCAATCCATTCCATTGTCGGAATCAGCAGGATGCTCCAGAATACAGAACTTGATGCAAACCAGCGCAGATATTCAGATATTATCCGCAGCAGCAGTGACCTGCTCCTGACCTTGGTAAAGGACATTCTTGATTTCTCCCGCATAGAAGCCGGAAAAGTTGAACTGAAGAAACTGGGATTCTCCTTGGAAGAACTTCTAAAGAACTGTTTAACAGGCTTAGAAACCTCCATGGAGGAAAAGAATTTATCCCTGAGCCTTGATTTCAGCCCGGCTATTCCCGGAGAAATCATAGGGGACCCCTCTTTTCTCAGCCAGATAGTCTGCAACCTTTTCGGCAACGCCGTCAAATATACTGATTCAGGGGGCATCAAGGTTAGTGTCCGAGTCCAAAGCTATAAAATAAATACAGTCACTATATCAATTTCCGTAGAAGATACCGGCCCTGGAATTCCGGAAAGTGAGCAGGATCGAATTTTTGAACCTTTTTACCAAATTGATAACAATTCCATCAGCACGAATAGAGGTTCAGGACTTGGCTTGCCGATATGCAGAAATCTCTGCTCACTCATGCAAGGTTCCATCAGCGTTAATAGTGTACCGGGAGAAGGAAGCCGCTTTACTGTTGAAATCCCATTCGCACTTCCCCAGGCGGACGAAGAAAGCATGAGGGAAGCTGAACAATTGCTGACTGCCCATGAGACAGACTTTAGAATCATAAGCCTGGATACAGAAGAAGCAGCCGCTGATGAGATCAAATCAGCAGCTCGTTTTTGGAAAATACCTTTTTACTCCATAGATTCCCACACCTGCATCCTTGAAAAAGCGTTTCCCTTCCTTGAAAGCATCAATGTGGAAAACGTCT
Organism: Spirochaetia bacterium; assembly: GCA_021736545.1. The sequence goes on from JAIPFS010000042.1 coordinate 4,312, forward strand.
CGGAGAAAAAATCCACATCCGAGGAGGATACGACCTATACTGTAATAATTGCTGATACAGAAACTGCAGACAGTAAAACCGCGCCTTTCCTCCTGCAGCTTATGAAAAAAATAAAGAGCCGTATCATTTTCATTATTACGGCTCCGCGTTTCAGCACGGAAATTGTGCATTTTTTCGATGGATTACTTGGAATTGATTTTACACCATCCGGCTTCCTGCTGAAACCAATCAACCCGATCCTGCTTTTTAAAGAGTTTTATTCAGACCGTGATGACATTGAAAATGCCAAAAAGCAGCAGATTTCTGAAACATATACTAATAATTCACAAAAGATTAAAATCCTCGTGGTAGAGGATATCCTGATAAACCAGGAAATTGTACTCTATCAGCTTCAGGAGATAGGAGTTGAAGCTGAAGCAGCGAATAATGGAGCTGAAGCGGTAAAGAAAGTCAAAGATTCGATGTATGATGTCATTCTCATGGATTTAAAGATGCCGGTTATGGATGGGATTGAAGCCTCCCGTAGAATCAGACAGTTGGAAGACTCCCGAAAATCTGCAATTCCCATAATTGCAATGACAGCCAATGTACTGCCGGAAGAGAAACAAAGAAGCACAAAGTTCGGTATCAATGACTACATCATCAAGCCGATACAACCGAAAACGCTGTATCAGGCAATTATTAAACAGCTTCCGGATGCTGCAGGAGCTCAGCTGAAGAAGCAGCTATAGCCGGCTCAGCAAATTGAACATGAGCGGATATACAGAAAGCAGCTGTCGATTCCTCGAATCAATCCAGACACTTCCCAGCTATCGTCTCCAGATACGGCATCCCTTCCTGAGCTCCTTTTTTCTGAACAGAAAGCCCGGAAGCCCGATTCGCATAGCGAACAGCATCATCCAAAAGCATTCCACGAGAAAAACATGCGGCAAGAACTCCATTGAAGGTATCCCCGGCACCGGTAGTATCCACTACAAGATCACCTTCTGCAGGAACCTGATGTATAGCACCGTCGCAGTAATAGGCAGCCCCCTGACTGCCGAGGGTCATGATAAGCCGTTCTCCAGCCTCTTCAAACTGCTGATCCAAAGTTTTCCTATCAGGAAAAAGCAGAGCTGCCTCGTGTTCATTCGGCGTAATGTAAGCCGCTGACTGAATAATATCCCGAGCTGCATCATTATAGGGAGCCGGATTCAGAATAAGCGGAACTCCATGCTCCTTGCAGAATTTCGCAGTAAACAGTACTGATTCAAGAGGGATTTCCATCTGCAGCAGTACCACGGAAGCATTCCTGATAACATCCAGCTGCGTTTTCAGATAGTCTGGGCTGAGCAGGCTATTGGCTCCCGGTACAACAATAATCGTATTGTCTCCCTGGCAGACTGTGATCACAGCCAGACCGGTAGTACTGTCCTTAAGCCGAGCGCAGGATGTAATATCAACCCCGTTGCTGGACAAATTATCAAGTACCGCCGTTCCATCCGAGTCATCCCCTACACAGCCGATCATTCTGACATGAGCACCCGCGCGGGAAGCTGCTACGGCCTGATTCGCACCTTTACCGCCAAAAAAATTCTCCCGGGAACTGCCTAAAAGTGTCTCCCCAGGTTTCGGCCACCGCTCACTTGAGACCACGAGATCCATATTGATGCTCCCGACCACAGCAACATAGACATCATCACTCAAGTTTTCTTTGCAGTCATTGCCGTCTTTCCTGCTTGTATACCCTGCATCCTCTTCAGCCATGATATTCACCCTCTTGAATTCATTTTCAAACTTATGCTCAGGTATTTTACTGTGTAAATCTTCTCCCGTCAATCTTACTCTTGATCAGGGCTTACAGAATCCTCTTGATCAGGGCTTACAAATTAAGCTCAATATGCTCTCCATCCGTATCGTAGACGATCCACTCGCAAATATTGGTCACATGGTCAGCAAAGCGCTCGAGCCATCTCGCGATGAACAATAAGGAGGCCGCCTGCCGAATATTCTTTGTATTCTCTATTGTGTAGGTATAAAGTTCACGAAAAATCTGATCCCGCAGGTTATCCACTTTGTCATCCTGACCAGCAACCTGAATAGCCATATCCTTATCATAATGGGAAAAAGCAATCAGTGAATTGTGCAGCATCTCAACCCCGATTTCCGCCATTTTGGGAATATCTATGAGGGGTTTCATATACTTTTGATTGTATATCTCCTTGGTGACCTTCCCGATGTGTACTGCATGATCCCCCATGCGCTCAAGCTGGGTTACTACTTTCAGACTGGTAATCACATGACGCAGATCTCCGGCAACCGGCTGTTCCGTTGCAATTAAGACCGTCAATTTGTCCTCTATAGACAATTCAAAGTCATTGATTGCGTCATCACCGTCAATGACTTCCTGCGCTAGATCCGCATCTTTTTCAATCAGGGCCTTGATGGATTTTTCAATTTGTTCTTCCACCCTGGTTCCCATTCTGATCAGCTCGCGGTCTATCTCCTGTATCTTCTCAGTGAAATGATGTCTCTGCTGCATATATGCTCCTTACGTTTTTACTGCAGTAAAAAAACTACCTGAACTTTCTTGATGAACTTTCCAGATAATCTTTTTTAATGATCTTTCAGGCTATACCATATATACTCTGAAAAAATGAATTTTTTGTTAAATACCTGTTAGATATGTGTAAGTAACGTAAAAAAGGAGTCGTCCGAAACTCAACATGCTTCGAACTAACTCCCTCTTTCCATTTTTCTCATGCAGATATCTGGAACTTGAATTCCATATCTCTTATATGTTATTTGCAGAAACAGCTTATCAGCCTTTAACTGCCCCGGCAGTAAGTCCCATAATAAGGCTCTTAGCCGCGGTAAAAGTAAAAATAAAGGCTGGAATTGCAATAATTGTAGCCACAGCGGTTATCTTCCCCCATTCCGTTCCTGTATCAGTCAGGAAAAGAGAAACCGCTACCGGCAGGGTCCGGGTGTTCCTGTTTGTCAGCACCAGGGAGAGAATAAATTCATTCCATGATATGCGGAAAGTGAAAATACTAGCCACAGCTATACCTGGAGCGATCAGAGGCAATACAATTTTTCGAAACGTCATAAAATCCGAACACCCGTCGATTACCGCAGACTCTTCCAGCTCATGAGGAATTTCCATGACAAAAGTCCTCAGAACCCAGATATTGAAGGGCAGATTCAGCGCTATATAGACTAATATCAGCCCTATGCGCCCATTTGTAAGCCCTAAATTATTGTAAAGAAGGAAAACCGGTACTACTAGAATAACCGGAGGGATCATTCTCATGATCAGGGTCAGCACAACAATTGACTTTTTCCCATAGAACTTGAACCGAGCCAGAGAGTAGGCAGCCAAAGTCCCCGCCGCTACACTGAAAATCGTAGCCGTAAACGCTACAATAATACTGTTCATGAAGTACTTCATGAAGTTATTGGTAACAAGAACCTCTTTATAATTATCCAGGGTCGGTTTAAATACCCACTTAGGGGGGATACTGAAGGCATCAACAGGATACTTCAGTGAAGTTGAGACCATCTCGTATATGGGAAACAGGGATATAATGACAAATATGATGATGACTACGTAGCGGAATGTCAGTGACAGCTGTCTTCTTGTTTTAAGTGATGCCATGGTTTATCTCCCCTCCTTTTTCAAGCTGTTGATAATAAGAAAGATCGATAAGCCGATGATCAGCATGAGAAGAATAACGGCTACGGCAGAAGCCAGTCCCAGGCGCTGTCCAGTAAAAGCGACCTTGTACAGGTGCAGTGAAAGGACTTCTGTCGACACCCCCGGACCGCCGTTAGTCATATTGAAAATGACAACAAGACTCCTGAAAGCGTCTATGAGTCGTAATACCGCGGTGACACCAATGATTGAAGCAATATAGGGCAATTTCACCTTGAAAAGCATCTGCAGATAGTTTGCTCCATCCACGGTAGCAGCTTCAGAAAGATCCTTCGGTACACTCTGCAGTCCCGCCAGACAAAGAAGAAAAACAAAGGGAGTCCACTGCCAGACATCAGCAATGATGACCGAAATTAAGGCAATATCAGGATTTGAAAGCCACCCGACGGATTCAAAGCCGAGCACATTCAGGAAATAGTTGAATTTTCCATAAGACTGGTTGTACATGAATCGCCACATAACACCGACAACAACAGGCGCAACCATGATCGGCAGAATAAAAAGTGTCCTGAAGAGCCTGATGCCCTTCACGCCCTCTTCAAGCAGAAGAGCCAGAATGAGACCGGCTATAATCTCCAGAATTACTACACTTGCCGTGAATGTAATGGTAACTCTGACACTTGTCCAAAAATATTCATTGGCAAATAGCTCTAAATAATTCCGCAGACCGACAAAGGTCGGGCCCTTAGCAATATCCCGCATCTGCCATTGGAAAAAACTCAGCCGCAAGCCCGAAAGGATCGGAACCAGCAGGATGACAGCCATGATCAGGATGGCCGGAAACAGGAATAAGTACGGACTTTTTTTACTTCGTAAGGTATTTGTACTCACCGGATTCTCCTCATATAAAGGTATGAAGGGTACATGTAAAATTCACATGCTCTTGCACTGATTGGATCAATTATTCTGTAAGATAAGCTGGATGTAAACAGTTTATGAAAAATTTTCAGCCTGTCTGGCAGGAAAAAGTCTAAGAGCTGCATGAAATATCATAAAACCAGAAGACCTCAGAAAGGGAAAGAGGAAGAGTCCGAAGAACGAACTCTTCCTTTTTACTGAACTACTATTCACATTACCTTCGGACAGATTCTCTAGGAACAGGAACCCGCCGAAGCAGAATGAATTTATTATTCAATATAGCCTGCTCTTTTCATGATGTTTCGAACTGGTTCCACTATATCATTCATTGCCTCTTCAGGAGTTTTTTCTCCGGTCAGAGCCTGGTTTATAGCTACACCAAGGTACGGTCCATTGATTTCACCCCATTCAGGGATAATTGGACGCCAGTCAGCATTGGCATATTTCAGCTGTT
>JAIPFS010000043.1 GCA_021736545.1 Spirochaetia bacterium
CAGCAGAATTAATTCCTCCCTTAGCCGGGCGTGAAATAAAATCAAAGGAGCTGAAATCTTTTATACCCAATTCAGCCATCCTTAAAACAACTTCAGATAAATCAGTTCTCTTTATCTCCTCTAAAGTGTACATCGGCCGTTGTAGAAAATCTTTTTTTTCATATAAGCGGAAACAGGTACCAGGCATAGTCCTTCCGGCTCTTCCTTTTCTCTGATTACATGATGCTTTTGAGATGGGAGTTTCAACCAGAGAAGAAGTGAAGGTTTTCTGATTATAATAATTCATCTTAGCAGCACCGGAGTCAATAACCAGTGAAATATTATCAATGGTTATACTTGTTTCAGCGATATTTGTAGATACAACAATCTTAGTTTTTCCCGGCGGAGTGGGTATAAACACCCTGTCCTGCTCTTCCTTTTTAAGTCTTCCGAATAAAGGCAGAATAAACATTTTTTTCTTATATCTGCTGTTTTCTAAATTCTGGATAGTTTCTTTTATAAGTTTTTCACCGCTTAGAAAAATCAGAATATCACCAGGTCTATGCGATAATACATGGTCTTCAACAACTTCTTGAATTAATTCAAGCATAGACTCTTCATTATCAGTTTTGGGAGGTTTGTAAAATGTCTTCACGGGATGAATTCTTGCATCTATGTGAATAATTGGACTGCCGCCGAAATAATTGGAGAAAAGCTCAGGATTAATTGTAGCTGATGAAATAATTACTTTAAACTCAGGACGCTCTTCAATAATATTTTTGAGTAAACCTAAAATAAAATCTATATTTAAACTTCTTTCATGAGCTTCATCCACCATGATTGCACTGTATTCACTTAACATAGGGTCAAGTTTCATTTCCTGCAGCAGTATCCCGTCGGTCATGATTTTTATATCAGTTTTAGGGGATGTCATGTCGTAAAATCTCATTTTATAACCGACAATATCAGGAATGAATACATCAAGCTGTTTTGCTATGTAGTCGCAGACTGAAACAGCTGCAATTCTTCTGGGTTGAGTAACTCCGATTTTCCCATTTTTCCCATAACCGGAATTATATAGAATAAGAGGAAGCTGTGTCGTCTTACCGGAGCCTGTGGGGCTCTCTACTACAATAACTTGATTGTTCTTCAATTCCTCTACAATTTTATTTCTTTGCTGATAAACCGGTAATTCATGGGGTTTCATATAATTATTCCTGTTCGGAGAGTATTTTGCTTATTAATGATTCAAAGTTTTCATACGTTTTCTGCTCACGGTTTTCAATGCACTTCAGGGTATAGGTTCCACGGCTAATCTCTTCTGTACCTAAAAGAAGTACATAGGGAATACCCTGTTTTTCAGCATACTGCAATTGACGTTGAAGTTTCTTCTTTTTTAAATACACTTCAGTTTTCAAGCCTTCCTTACGGATCTTTTGTGCTAAAGCGTGATAACTGCCGATATTTTCTTCATCCATACAGCAAATAAGAACATCCGTTACGCTAGGTTTCTCTTTTTCGGTATGTAATTCACTCATAGCTGCAAGCAGTCTGTCCAGTCCAATCGAAGCGCCGACACCTGGAAGTTTTTCCCGTGTATAGAGTGATGCTAGATCATTATACCTTCCTCCGGAGCAAATAGAACCAATTCCGGGGAGGTCATCAAGAAAATTTTCAAAGACGATACCGGTATAGTAATCCAGACCCCTGGTAATTGATGGATTAAGAACCAGTTTTTCTGCAATCCCAGCTTGTTCTGCATATGTGAAAATCATACGTAATCTATCAGTAAATTCATTATTCCCGCCGCTTAACTGCTCAAGTTTTTCCAAAGTTTCAAGGAAATCACCTTTTGCCTCAATAAAGGTAATAATATCCTGAACTTGTTGAGGCTTAATGATTTCTTCAAGCAGTTTCTGTATTTCACTGCGGCCGATCTTAGACAATTTATCTACGATTCTAAGGATTTCTGCAGATTTTTCATGTGCGCCGATACTGTGGAGTAAGGTATTGAAAAGGCCCCGATGAGACAAATGAATATGAAAATCAGGAATTCCCAGTCTCTGCAGAGAACTGTACATCATAAGGACTATTTCGAAATCAGAAGACGCATTATCAAGGCCGACAATATCAAAATCACACTGATAAAACTCTCTGAATCGACCTTTCTGCGTATTTTCTCCCCTCCAGACTTTATCAATATGGTAACGTTTAAAAGGAAGCTGCAGTTCTGTATTATGCTGAGCCATATATCTGGCAAAAGGGACCGTTAAATCAAAGCGCATCGAAACATCGCGCTTACCATGATCCTGAAAAGAATAAACTTGCTTATCAGTTTCTCCGCCTCCCTTTCCTAAAAGTACTTGCGTATATTCCAAAACCGGTGTATTTATAGGAACAAAGCCGAAAGATTCAAAGACTTTTTCTAAATTATGAATGAGAGATTTCCTTTTTATCTCAAATCCAGGAAGTGCATCTCTGAATCCTTTGAGAATTTGAGGTTTAATAATCATGCAGTCTCCTTGAAATAGGCAATAGATGTTTTACAAAAAACGATAGTAATGTATACTTGTTATTATAGTAAACGAATTAAGATTTATCATCAAGAAAGAAGAAAGAATATATGCTCATAAGATACACCACAGATTCATCGGGTAAAAGAAAACCCATAGCAAAGATTTATACAGCAGAAGAACACAATATTGATCATAAACATATTGATGACAATGCAAAACGAATAATTGAACGTCTGAAAAATGCAGGGTTTGAGGCATACATTGTCGGTGGAGCTGTACGTGACCTCCTCCTTCAGAAGCATCCTAAAGATTTTGATATAGCGACCTCTGCCTCACCAAATCAGATAAAAAAACTTTTCTGGAATTCCAGAATAATCGGCAAGCGTTTTAAAATTGTACATATACATTTTTCTAATACCATCTATGAAGTCACAACATTTCGTTCGAAAAATACACAGGGACAGAATAAAAAAAATAATGTTTACGGTACCCTTCATGAAGATGCATTCCGTCGAGACTTTTCTGTGAATGCTTTGTATTATTGTCCTATAGAGAATCAGGTTTTAGATTTTGTTGAAGCCATGAAAGACTTCAAGGCAAAGAAAATAAGATCAGTTATTCCCCTGAATATTACATTTGTTGAAGATCCTGTACGTATGATTCGAGGGGTAAAATATTCTGTTACGACAGAATTTTCTTTGGGCTTTAAACTGAAACGTGCAATCAAGAGTAATTCATTTGAATTAAAACGCTGTTCTGCTTCCCGTATGACAGAGGAAGTATTGAAAATACTCCATTCGGGGTATTCTAAACCGATAATAGAGCGCTTAATAGCCCTGGGCTTGTTTAAATATATGCTTCCTGTGATTGATGATATTCTAAAAAGTGGTAAAAACAAACCCTTATTGGATTCTTTTTATACATCCCTATCAGCCTTGGATGAACGATTGGATAGAAACAGTTCAAACGCAAAAGGAAATATGATTTCTGCTGCGGCAGAGTCATTTCTTCTTATTCCAGATGAATATGAAAGTACTTACGAACTTTTCCGGGATGTTTTTAAGCAGATTAAGAAACTGATTTATCCCATTACACCGCCCAATATTGACGTTGAGAAGGCTGTTGCCGACATTTTCAAGCAGGAACAAATACGGGTACCTAAACATGCTTTGAAGAGAGGGAAAAAGAAAGTTCAGAAAACGCATACAAAAAAAGAAGAAAACGCGAATATACACAGAAATACCCGTAGTAAACGAGGGCGTAAGAAAAACCAGAATTCAGCAAAGAATTCAGGCCAGAATCCAACTTAGAATCCTGTCGGGGATTCTGCTTAGAATTCTGCCTATACATAGGATGTATAATTCATCATAAACACAGTGTCAGTAGATACTGTTCCATCAACACACAATATGCAATAAAAACAGTTACATCCAGTCATCCACTTCAATATTCACTTTAGAGACAATCACCCCTCCATAACGTTCTAAGCTGTCTGCTATATATTTCTGCAGTTCCTGCAAAATTCCGGATATTTGACTTTTCAGCGGGACTTTCAATTTGACAGTTAACGTATATCCTTCTGAATCATTTTTAACAAAAACCTTTTTTACTTTCAGCGTATCGTCAAATTCATCTAAACAGTGAACAACCATTTGCGCTAGAGCTGCTTCAGAGATTGTGATTTTACCCCTTTTCCCAAATTCAGGGCGGACAATTGTTTTCTCAAAAACTTTTTTCTTCCAGGGAATTGGAAGTTTTTTCTTAAAGAAAATCCTCATTGAATCATATACTATTTGGGGATAATTCCTTGTTATTTCAATGGTAGGTACCGGTATGACATGTTTACCTTCACTATTCCGTATCTGCATAGCAGTTTCTATCTCTTCTTTGCTGGCAAATTCTTCAATTTTAAAAATTTTTTCAGGATCAGGGAGTTTCAGTCTATGCGCAATTTTCCGAACCATTCTATCAGAAGTGCCTAAGAGAAGAATCCTTTTAAAATGCTCCTTTTGAAGAATCTGGATTACCTCTTCTCTCTGCTGCTCATCATCAAATAAAGCTGTCTTTATAGCAGTTAGAAATACTTTTTCCCGTTTTGCGGATTTACCCGCAATAATTTTGTCTCCCTTAATGAGGAGACCGTCATCTATAATGAATTCTATGCCGTATTTTTCAGCAACGAGTTTTGATCTGAAACTTTTACCAGAGCCGCTTCTGCCTACAAGGCCGAAAACTTTTTTTCCCTTAAGTTTCCAAACGAATTGTCTAAAAGAAATATTCATATGTAGTAGAATATACATTCTTTGGTCTTTAGAAAATACTTTTTATTAGAAGATTATGGTATTTACGAAATATAGAAAGATAAAAATACTTAAAAAGCTTACTAATTTATAAATCAATGATATTCTAGAAACTCCTTTATATTACATAGTTTACAGAGATTGAAGGAGTGTTTATAATAAGCAGGTATGTATAACCCTACGCGCGAAGGAGAAATTTAAAAATTCATGTTAAAAGCACGCACTTTCAAAAAGGGAGGAGTGCATCCCTCAGATAAAAAAGAGTTAACGGAAAAAAGTGTAATCACCGATTTCCCACTCTCTGATACCCTGTGCATTCCATTCTCGCAGCATTTAGGAGCGCCTGCAAATCCTATAATCTCAAAAGGAGATACTCTATATCCCGGACAGAAAATAGGAGAGGCCAGCAGTTTTATCTCAGCCCATATACATACCCCTGCGGGTGGTGAAGTTAAGGAAATCAAAGATATTTTTCTCCCCAACGGTTTAAAAGTTAAATCCGCTGTTCTGAAAGTTGATAAAGAACAGAAGTTTTCCATAAAGAAAACAGGGGATAAGGAGATTGAGAATTCAGAACCTTCTGATTTGATTGAAAAAGTTAAAGAAGCAGGTATAGTTGGAATGGGAGGAGCAACTTTTCCAGCCCATGTGAAATTTAAAATCCCAAAGGGGAAAAGTACCGAATATTTACTAATAAATGGAGTTGAGTGTGAACCGTATTTAAATTCTGATAACAGACTTATGCTTGAGAAGACAGAAGAGCTTCTTAAAGGCGTCCAGTATATTAGAAAAATGACCGGTGCTCAAAAAGTTATAATTGGTATAGAAAAAAATAAACCTGAATCGATCCAGAGAATTTCAGAAGTAATTGAAAAAAATTCTTATGATATATCCGTACAGCCGCTGAAAGTACGTTACCCGCAGGGAGATGAGAAACAGCTAATAAAAGCAGCAGTGGGTAGAGAAGTGCCCTCAGGGGGACTGCCTATTGATATTGGAGCTGTTGTTGTAAACGTGGGAACAACTTTTGCTGTATATGAAGCTTTAAGTTTAGGCAAACCGCTGTTTGAACGCATTGTTACTGTATCCGGGGAAGCTATTCAGAATCCTGGGAATTATAAAGTAACAGTTGGCACTACTTTTAAGGAGCTTATAGATGCGTGTGGAGGCTTCTCAAAAAAGCCTGAAAAAATTGTAGCAGGAGGCCCCATGATGGGCTTCGCGGTTTATGATTTGGATACACCGGTTATTAAAGGTACTTCAGGTATACTGGCTTTGACAAAAGAGCAGATTTCCTCCTCCGTTCAGACCGCTTGTATTTCCTGCGGGCGCTGTGTCAGAGGATGTCCCATGGGCTTGAATCCTTCAAAACTTTTTAAAGTGATTGACTCTGGAGACTACGAAGAAGCTAAGGCTATGCATCTTTTGGACTGTAAGGAGTGCGGCTGCTGTTCTTACAGCTGTCCTGCAAAAATACCTCTGGTTCAAGGGATGAGATTAGGAAAAAGAATGTTGAGGAAGATGCAGTAATGAGTGACAAAGAAATGTTTATCGTAGAAAGTTCTCCCCAGATTAGAGATAAAGACACAACAAAAAGTATAATGTGGAATGTAAGTTTAGCCTTACTTCCCGCAGGAATATGGGGAGTATATATTTTCGGATTGAGGGCATTACTGGTAGTTCTGCTTTCAATAGTATCAGCCATGGTCATTGAATATGGTATTGCTCGTCTGTTTCAGAGAAATACCTTGAATGATGGAAGCGCCTTTCTAACAGGACTTCTATTAGGCTATAATATGCCTCCAAATGTTCCATTATATATTCCCATATTTGCTTCGGCCGTAGCTATTGCAATCATTAAGTGGACTTTCGGCGGATTAGGCGGAAACTGGATGAATCCAGCCCTTGGTGGACGAGTTTTTGTTTTCTTTTCCTGGACAAGCGGAATGAGCGCTTGGAAAATGCCGTCTGTACTTAATTATACCGACGGTTTGTCCTCTGCTACACCGCTGACAGCTGTAAAAACAGGTTTGATGGATTTCAGCGGCAATGTGTCAGGACCGGCTTCATTTCTCCAGGGGAGAAATTATCTAGTCAGTGATTTTGGAAAAAATTTGAGTCTATGGTTTCAAAACAATTTGGGACTCAGTGTATCACCAGTAAATATTGATCTGTTTTTCGGCAATATACCGGGCTGTATCGGGGAAGTTTCCGCACTTCTGCTTTTGCTTGGCGCTGCTTATCTAATGTATAAGAAAATTATTTCCTGGCATATACCTGCCGCCTATTTTGGTTCCTTTATTATTCTTGTTTGGATCTTCGGCGGATTACGTTTTAACAACGGGTTTTTTACCGGAAATATTTGGTTCCATCTGTTCAGTGGTGGTATGATGATAGGTGTCCTCTTTATGGCAACTGATATGGTAACATCACCGCTTACTGAAAAGGGAATGCTTATCTATGGTGTAGGAGCCGGACTTTTAACATTTATCATACGTTTTTACGGATCATTACCAGAAGGTGTATCTCTAGCAATTATTTTAATGAATATTTTCGTACCCATGATTAACAGATATACACAACCGAAAGTCTTCGGGCTTTCTCCCAAAGGGGGAAAAGCATGAAAAATATTATATCTATAGGTTTAAAATTAGCATTAATTTGCGCTGTAGCAGCAATTTCATTGAGCCTTATAAATATGGTAACAGCTCCAAAAATTGAAGCATATAAAGAACAGAAACTGTTAGAAGCTCTTGAAGCTGTTTCATCAAATTATTCAATCGGAGAACGTACAGTTACTGAAAATGAGAAAATTGAATATCTGTACGATCTGAATGACAGTGAAGGCAATCTCTCAGGTTATGCCCTGAGAATTAGATCAGCCGGATATGGCGGTGAAATGTGGGTACTGGCAAGTTACAATTTAGATGGCTCTGTAATTACCGCTAGACTCTTGGATAATACGGAGACCCCCGGTTTAGGGAAGAAGGCGGAGGACCCTTCATATATGAGCAAATTTGAAGGAACCGGCACCGAGGAAGAACCTATTCCTGAACGAAAAAATGATCTCCCCAGTGCAGAGGCAGAGGCTGTAAGTGGAGCGACGGTTACTTTTTCCGGAATAGCCAAAGCTATTGCATTTGGTTCTGATTTCGTCTTAAATGATATGGAGGGGTTGGGCGATGAAGATGAATAAAGAATTCACAAAAGGAATTTTTAAAGAAAATCCAATTTTTGTTCTGCTATTAGGTTTATGTCCTGCATTAGGTGTTTCCAGCCAAGTGGTAAATGCAATTGGTATGGGAGCAGGGGTAATTTTTGTTTTACTCAGCTCAAATGTTTTTGTTTCTCTTCTTAAGAATTTCATTCCTGAAAAAGTAAGGATTCCATCATATATTGTTATAATAGCCTCGTTTGTTACCATTGTTGAGATGGTTATGCATGCATATATTCCTGCTCTTTATGAAAGTTTAGGTGTTTTTGTACCTTTGATAGTTGTTAACTGTATTATCCTGGGACGAGCTGAAGCTTTTGCAAATAAAAATACCTTAAAAGATTCCATACTTGATGCTTTAGGCATGGGAATTGGTTTTACTTTGGGCTTAATACTTATTGCCTTTGTTCGAGAGGTTCTTGGAGCAGGGACAATCACTTTATTTCCCATTGGAAGTTTTAATGGAGTTATCTCTTTACCCCTTATTTCGGAATCACCTATTAGAATTATTGGGCTTTCCACAGGAGCTTTATTAGTAATGGGATATCTTAAAGCATTTTTCAATTGGTATACAGATAAAAGGAGTGCTTAACGATGACATATATTGGTATTCTTATAACATACATTTTTATAAGTAATTTTATTCTAACCCAGTTTCTCGGTTTATGCCCGTTCATCGGTGTTTCGAAGAATACTGAATCTGCAGTAGGCATGGGATTTGCAGTTACTTTTGTCATGGCTATAGCTTCTATCGTTACTTGGCTGGTTTACAATTACGTACTAGATCCTTTTGGCCTTGCATATCTTCAGACAATTACATTTATACTTGTCATAGCTTCATTAGTACAGTTGGTTGAAATGGTAATACAGAAAATATCACCGCCCCTTTATAAAGCTCTAGGTATATATCTTCCCTTAATTACTACAAACTGTGCAGTTATGGGAATTGCCCTGATAAATATCAGCAATGAGTATACAGCAATGGAAAGCTTTATCGGCGGGATTGCTGCTGGTTTAGGCTTCCTCCTTGCAATAGTTCTTATGGCGAACATAAGAGAAAAACTTGATTACGAAAAAATACCGAAAGCTTTCAGAGGTGTTCCTATTGCATTCATTTCCGGTGGTTTGATGGCAATGGCATTCATGGCTTTTGATAAAGCTTTATTGACGAATTTATTTGGTTAATCTATTTAGAGGATATACATAATGATATTACAGGTTA
>JAIPFS010000044.1 GCA_021736545.1 Spirochaetia bacterium
GGGACCGCTTTTCCCGAAAAAGACCCTATTCTGCACAGTTTTAATCCACATCGATAATTATTTGAAAAAAAGAACACACATACATACCGCCCTTCTGGAAGAGGACATTCAAAACAGCTTGAAAAAGACGTATCCAAAATCTTTGACCACATACATGGATAATGGAGAATATTTATGCCTAATGCCGGAAAGAACAAACGGATTTATTGATGATGATACCTCCGTAAACGATAAACGTAAACTTCCTTACCAGTTTATTGATCTTGTTGAGCAGATACACAAATATTTAAGCAGCACAAAAGGCATATCCGTAACCATAGCAGTTTCTTCTCCCTACAGCACACTCAGATCATTCCACGATTCTCTGGATCAGGTGCAGTCAAATATTAAATACCGAATGTTCCTCGGAAAAAACCGCGTAATAAGCCCGGAAGCAGCCCAAGAACTGCAGGATTATGCCCCGGAAAAACTGGAGAAAAAACTCGAAGCAGCTCAGGCAGCCCTGGATCTGCAGCATTTCACAGAACTGAAACAGCTGATCCGGGAAATATATCGAAAAGACCTGCCGGGAATGATGCAGTATCATTATGTCGCCTTCGCCAATGCTTCTCTTGTTTCCCATCTTATCACGTATCTGGAAAGAAACCATATTGATTTAGAAACCTGCCTGGGTACCCCTTACCTGCCCTTTGATGAACTTGAACATTTTGAGACGGTAAAAGAGATGGAGCAGTGGTTCCAGCGTATGCACAGTAAAATTGGAGAAACCAGAAATAGCGAATTGTATCCTGAAGCAGCAAACCCTCATATACGAAAAGCACTGGATATAATTGAACGTGAATATTTCCGGGATCTGCACCTGGAAACAGTTGCATCCTCACTTCATATGCATAAAGTCTATTTCAGCCGACTTTTTAAACAAGAAACAGGAAACACGTTTTATCAGGTTCTCCAGGAGTACCGTATTGAAAAATCAAAGCTTCTCTTGAGACGAACAAATCTCAAGTTTTTTGAAATTGCTGAAAAAACGGGGTTTCATTCATATGATCACTTCTGTGTGGTTTTTAAGAAAATCACCGGCAGCACCCCCTCAGATTTTCAACAGCTGTCCTGAACCCCGGGAACCTCAATATCTTCATAACTCCAATATCTGCATAGACCCCGTCTAGTTCCAATAACTGCATAGCCGGAGTATCTGCAGAGAATCCCGATAGTTCTAATAACTGCATAGGACCATGCGCAGAACCGTTCTCTGTGCAGATCCCTGCACAAGACCATGCGCAGAACCGTTCCCAATATAGAACAAAAATATTTCTTGACATCTCCCAGAACGCACCGTACAATACAAAAAGACTTAATTCATTATATAATAAGTAATTAAGTTAACTTTTCACGTATTAGGTTAATTTTTCAGGTATACATCTTTTGGATTATACAGCAATTTCACTAGTACGGATAAAAAACAAAAAGGAGTTTTTTATGAAAAAAAACGGACTCAAAATCTTAACAGCTTCTCTGATGGCTTTGTTTCTCATCCTCGGCGGTATGACATTTGCTGAAGGACAGAAAGAAGCACCTGCAGCTGGAAAGGCTGCGGCCCCTTCATTAGAGGTTGAACTCACGAATGAACAGCCGACTGGCACCTTGGAAATTTTCTCCTGGTGGGCTGGTGATGAAGCACCTGCATTGAATGCTCTTATCAAGGTGTTCGAGAAGAATTACCCTGAAGTTGAAGTAAAAAATGCAACTGTAACCGGCGGTTCAGGTGTAAATGCAAAAGCCGTTCTCAAAACAAGAATGCTCGGCGGAGACCCCCCTGAATCATTTCAGGTTCATGCTGGACAGGAACTTATTGGTACATGGGTAGCAGCAAACAGAATGCTGGATCTAACACCGCTGTTTGAAGAGCAGGGCTGGATGGACGTCTTTCCTGAAGACCTCATTAATCTGATCGGTACAGAAAATGGTATCTGGTCTGTTCCAGTAAATATTCATCGTTCAAATGTTATGTGGTATGTTCCTGAAAACCTGGACAAATGGGGTGTAGAAGTACCGGAAACATTGGATGAATTCCTTGAAGCTGCAAAAAAACTTGAAGCTAAAGGTGTTACTCCTCTTTCATTGGCAACAACATGGACCGTTAATCACCTATGGGAATCAACGGCACTCGGCGTTCTCGGAGCCGATGATTATGAAGCACTCTGGAACGGCGACCTGTCATGGGATGATCCGAAGGTTGTTGAAGTGTGGTCAGTTTTCGATGAAGTTCTCTCCTACACCAATAATGATGCAGCTTCCCTATCCTGGCAGCAGGCAACTGATCTGGTGGTACAGGGCGATGCAGCCTTTAACGTTATGGGAGATTGGGCTGCAGGATATATGATGACAACCCTTGGTCTGGAAGCTGATGAAGAATTCGGCTGGACAGCTTCTCCGGGTACAAACGGAAACTTTATGTTCCTGGCAGACAGTTTCGGCTACCCGAAGGGCAGCAAAAATCCGGCAGCAACATTAGCTTGGTTAAAAACATGCGGATCAAAAGAGGGTTCAGATGCATTCAATCCTCTAAAGGGATCAATTTCCGCCAGAACTGACAGTGATTTGTCAAAATATAATACCTATGCCCAGTCAGCGGCAAAAGACTTCCAGTCAGACAGAATCGTCGGCAGTCTTGCTCATGGAGTTGTTGCAAATGAAGGTTTTATGAATGACTTCTCAACAGTTATGGAAATGTTCCTGAACAGCAGAAATCCCCAGCAAGCAGCAAACGCTTGTCAGGCTATTGCTATTCAGAACGGATTATACAAATAACTAGAAAAAAGTGTATACGGCCGGCCGAAATTGGCCGGCCCTTTCGTTCCTCCAAAGGGACGTCCAATAATGGTTGGGATAATTATGAATTCAATTAATGAAAAACAGAAAAATACATTATTTGCAGTACTTACGGTACTCCCATCGGTAATACTCATTGGTATATTCATATATGGCTTTATCGGTAATACCATATATCTCTCATTCACCGACTGGGGAGAGGGTGCCGGCTTAACTGAGAATGTGAGCAAAAATTTTGTAGGACTAAAGAATTATAGAGAGCTTTTCTCCGGTTTTATCCACGGTCGCTTTCGCCAGGATCTTGTGAATACTGTGTATTATTCATTCTTTCTTTTAGGCGGAACTCTGCTCTTCGGACTCTTCTTTGCAATCCTCCTTGATCGATCCTTAAAATATGAAAGTGTGTTCCGTACGATTTTCCTCTACCCTATGGCTCTATCGTTTATTGTTACCGGAACAATCTGGCGATGGCTCCTAGCCCCTAAGGGAGGCTTTAACCTTATCCCAACCATCTTCGGGCTGCCGAAAAGTGATTTTCTCTGGACCAGCAGCCGAGCTTCTATACTGAATTTCAACTGGCAGATCCTGCCGCGGTACATTTTTGCAATTGCCGCTCTAGTGCTTCTGATACCCATGGTAAAGTCTTTCTACCAAAGGAAAACCTCACTAAAGAAACAGATAAGTCTTTCGGTAAGTTTCGGTGTTTCGTTGCTTTTTGCCCTGTTTCTTTATAAGATTTTTCCTCCCCTCCTGCCGTATGAAGAGATGCATGGCTTTAATTTGGCAACCATCGGTATCTGTATAGCCGCAATATGGCAGTACTCAGGATATACTATGGCCTTATATTTAGCAGGACTGAGAGGCCTTTCAGAGAGCATACGGGAATCCGCACGTCTGGACGGCTGCAATGAACTGCAGTACTACATAAAAATTGCCATTCCCAACCTGAAACCGATTACTTTGAGCGCTGTTATCATACTTGCACATATTTCTCTGAAGTTGTTTGATTTAATTTTTGCCATGGCTGGAGCAGATAACGCTAATACCGGTCACCCCTCAATAAATATGTACCTGACGACATTTCGGGCGAACAATTTTGCACTCGGAGCTTCAATTGCCGTAATATTATTCATTATCGCAGCTCTCTTTATCATTCCGTATATGATACATACCCATAAAGGAAGGGAGGCCTGATATGAATAAACAAAAAACGCTGCGGCTGCTGTATTATTTTCTTATGCTGATCCTTGTCCTCATTTTTCTTGTTCCCATGTACATGACTCTGGCGACAGCGCTGAAGGATCCGGCAAATATAAATTTAGCTACTTCATGGAGTTTTCCCAAAAAGTTGAACTGGAACAGCTTCGGTGAAGCCTTCAATATGCTGAAACCGAACTTCTTCAATAGCGTACTTCTAACCTTTTTTGCAACAATTATTTCTGCTTTTATTGGTTCGCTGAACGGATATGTTTTCTCCAAGAATAAATTTAAAGGGAGTGAAATTATTTTCACCCTCCTTCTTTTCGGCATGTTTCTTCCCTACCAGATCATTCTAATACCGCTGTTCCAAGTACTCAGAACTCTCGGATTGTACGGTACACTTGCAGGGCTTATTTTAGCTCACGTAGTCTATGGTATTCCCATCGTCACTATGATTTTCAGGAATTTTTATGACCAGATTCCGGATTCAATTATTGAATCAGCTCAGCTGGACGGTGCCCATTATTTTCAGCTGTATCGATCATTGATTCTGCCCCTCTCGATTCCCGGATTTGTGGTCGTCGGCATCTGGCAGGTAACGCAGATTTGGAATGAATTTCTGTGGGGGATCACCCTTACCCGACCCAATGCGTATCCAATAACGGTAGCTCTTGCGCAGCTCGCTGGAGGTCAGGCTGTAAGCTGGAACCTACCCATGGCTGGAGCCATCCTAGCAGGTCTTCCTGTTCTTATTGTGTATATTTTCCTCGGAAAATACTTTCTGAAAGGGCTTCTGGCAGGATCTGTAAAGGAATAAGCATCTACCGACGAAAGTCGCATACATCCACGGCCTTTGCCGTGGATTGCTGTTACCGATCCATTTAAGGAATAAGCTATGGGAGAGATGCCGTTAGTCAAGAAAAGACTCTCAAAAGCAGAGAAGTTGATAGGCGTCTATAGAAAGCTCTAGAAAAAAAACCGATAATAGACGCTGGCAGGTGCTATCAGGAATTGAAAGGCCATGTATTTATTTACAAAATCATGGCCTTCACTTTCTCTACGATATCCGCTGTCGTCGGCACTGCAGCATCTTCAAGCACCTTCGAAAAGGGCATGGGTATGTCCTTGCCCGCAAGTCGGGCTGCGGGGGCAAGCAGCTTTCGACTGACATCATGTTCCGCTATCCGTGCTGCAATTTCCGCTCCGAAGCCGCCGGTCTTTACAGCTTCATGTACAATCAGAACTCGCCGTGTCTTCATTACTGAAGCAAGAACCGTCTTTTCATCGTAGGGAACGAGTGTTCTCAGATCAACCACCTCGCTTTCAATACCATTCCCCTTCAGCTTCCCTGCAGCCTCCAGTGCTCGTGGAACCATTCTGCCGTAGGTGACTATGGTGATATCATCTCCCTGTCTTTTCACATCCGCCTTTCCTAAGGGAATGACATAATCAGCCGCTGCATCAGGAACAATTCCTTCCGTCTTATACAAGGTTTTCTGCTCAAAGAAGAGCACAGGATTATCATCACGTATCGATGCTTTCAGCAAACCTTTGGCATCAGCAGGATTTGAAGGAACCACAACTTTCAGACCCGGTGTGTGGGCAAACCAGGCTTCAATACTCTGGGAGTGCTGTGCCCCAGCCCCGGTACCGCTGCCGCCGGGCATTCTGATGACCATGGGTACGGAAAATGCTCCGCCGAACATGTAACGCATCTTCGCAGCATGATTCACCACCTGATCCATCGCTACGGTAAGGAAATCACTGAACATGATCTCTACCACCGGCCGTGTCCCCGTCATGGCGGCTCCTACCGCCGCTCCAGTGAAGCCTGATTCAGAGATCGGTGTATCCCGGACCCGTTCAACGCCGAAATCATCCACCAGTCCCCCGAGAACACCGAAAGACCCTCCATATGCCCCGACATCCTCTCCCATCACAAAAACCCTGATATCCCGCTGCATCTCTTCTGAAATAGCTTCATAAACAGCCTGAGCATATGTCCTGCGCCGTTCCACCGATTCTGCCGAATCCCTGGAACCATCGGAACCAGTGTGGGTGTGGATTTTTTCTCCGACAGTGTGGATTTTTTCTCCGAGACCATTTCCACATTTTTTTGTGTGGATTTTTTCTCCGACAGTGTGGATTTTTTCTCCGAGACCATATCCACATCTGAGACCATTTCCACCATCATGTTCCCGGCTGATTACTGCTGCATCCACATCTCCGCAATATGTTTTTCTATTCATGCGTACACATCCTCCTCAAGCACTCTCACATCAGGTTCCGGGGCTTCTGCAGCCTCTACCTCCGCTGCCCTCACTTCGGTGTCTATCCCCCTCTCCAAATCCTGCATCTCTTCATGACTAATCATCCGTTCATTCATGATGACATTCCTAAAACGTTCCAAGGGATCAAAACGTCGCCAGTAAGCGATCTCCTCATCAGTCCTGTACGCATTCTTGTCACTCTTTGAATGCCCTGAAATGCGATATGTCTCCTGGACGATAAGGACAGGACCCTTTTCCAGCACATAGCTGCGAGCTTTTCTGATGGTCCGATATATTTCCACCGCATCATTTCCGTCAATGGTCCAACCCGGAATTCCGTAGGATGAAGCTCGTACAGCTATGTTATCAACATTCATACTTCGTTTTATGTGGCAGGAGAGACCGTAGAGATTATTTTCACAAATAAAAATGATCGGCAGCCTCCAGACTGAAGCCAGATTAAGAGCTTCATGAAAAGCCCCTTCGTTGGTGGCACCGTCACCGAGAAAAGCGGCGGTCACCTGCTTCTTTTTCAGCAGCTGGGCAGATAGTGCCGCTCCCGCAGCCACCGGCAGGGTACCAGCAACAACAGCATCCATCCCCATGATCCCCTTGTCCTTATCAACTAAATGCATGGAGCCGCCCTTACCGCCGGCACATCCGGCGGCTTTCCCGAACATCTCTGCAAAGAGGGCATAACTGGTCATGCCCCTTCCCAAAGCATGCCCATGACCGCGGTGAGTGCCGAACACCAAATCATTTGAATCCAGGGCACAGCCGGGAACAACGCTGGAAGCCTCCTGCCCAATACTCAAGTGCGTCGTACCGTGCATTTTTTTAGCTTCAAAAAGTTCCTTGAGCCGCTCATCAATGACCCTGGTCCGGTACATCCGCGAGTACATGCAGAGCAGTTTCTCCTCTGGAATTTCGTGGATCTGCGAGGCAATATCATCCTCGTTCAGTACACCCGCCGCGGCCTGCTCATCGGTAACCAGCACATCGATAAAGCCGCCCCTCAAGGCACTGAGAATACCGTTCCGTTTATGTTTACCGTAGGCAACCCCCATAACCAAGGGAATTCCCTTGAAAAGTTCCGGATGCACCCCGATAATACGTTCATTAGCAGAAGAATCAATCACATGACCATTGGCATCAAGAAACCAGCCGCTCACCATGGCCGTCCCCCCGGCATGCTGTATCCGCCGGGATTCTTCATCACTGATATACCCGGACTTAGTCAGAACATTTGTTCCCAGCTCATTTGTTCCTATCCCGATGCAGGCAATATCCACTTCTCTTGCGGCCTTCAAGGTCTCAGCAATCTTTCGCTCAGAAATGAGCATCTCTTTCAGCTGCTTCGTTTCAACAACCATAGGGGCTTGAAGCAGCTTAACCTTCCCCCCAAGTTTTCTGCCCAGCTGCTTCGCCAGTGCTGAACCCTCAATATCCATTGAATTAGATTCAATTATGCCGTGCATCTGCACTGCCGTTATATCATAGGACCTTTCGTACGAAATCGCTTCAATCATATGATACAACGAAGTACCCCATTCCACCCCAATGGACATACCGTCCTTCAGCTGTTTTTTCAAGTACTCCGCAGCCTTCGCTCCAACTTTTTTACCCGTATCCGCCTTTCCAGCATCCATGCTTCCCGATGGAACCACAATTACATCCCGAAGGGAAAATCTATTCTTCAGCTCAAGTGCCAGATTAAGACAACTTTCATCTGTATCTGAAATCTCTATGGATACAATCCCGGCATCTCTGCCTCGTTTCAGCATCTTGGAAATCTGCGAGCGTGAAACTCCGAAGACCTCAGCAATATAGGACTGTGACCGCCCTTCAATATAATACATATACGCTATTTGCCTCAGCATACTTAACTCCTCCATCACAATTGACACGATTATAACAATCAGGAACATATGTGACAAGAGAAAAGGTCCCTTTAGGGACCTTTTTTGAAGATCGGCAAATCTGCCGAAGGCTGATAGCTTCGCACTGCATTTCCGCTGCTCCATCGATTCATGCCGTCACAAAGCTTTCTATTAGACTATACTTCCTGAAATCTTAGGATAATTCGCTCATGGTTGTGATAATTTCACTTACCAGCCCATATTCCACTGCCTCAGGAGCATCCAGCCAGCAGTCCCTGTCCGTATCCTTCTCAACCTTCTCCAAAGCCGTTCCGGTCTCGCTGCTGATCAGCTGATTAACCTTAACCCGCAGTTTTTCCAGCTGTCGTGCATGAATCTCTATTTCTGTAGCCACACCCCTTATGCCGCTTAAGGGCTGGTGAATGAGATAATGAGAATTGGGCAAGGCTATCCGCTGCTTACTCGGCGAAGCCAGAAGAACAATCGCCGCTGCACTAGCTACCAGTCCCATTCCGATGGTATAGACCTTTGGACCGACAAAACGGATCATATCATAAATGGCAAAACCGGCATCAGCATCGCCGCCGGGGGAATCTATAAATACTTTAATCGGCTCTTTCCCCTGAGCATCCAGCAGCAGCAGCTGACGAACAACCCGTTCAGCCAGCTCCTTATTTATCTCCCCTGAAATGAGAATTGATCGGGTCTCCAACATACGCTCGGTCAAAGGCTGATCCTGCTTATCTTTCTTATCTTCTTTTTCTGACATATCTACGCTCTCCTGTTTATTAGTATATACAGTATAATGAGAATTTCTTCCAAAGTGAAGTATAGCCTGTTTTTTCTCACTCCTTCGTATCTCCCCTATTCTCCAAACAGACGAAAACACGTATACTTTCTCCATGAAAAGCGCAGTAGTATCTATTATCGGACGCCCCTCGGCAGGAAAATCCACTCTCTTAAACCGTATTTGC